>NSLH01000023.1 GCA_002763895.1 [Chlorobium] sp. 445 | reverse complement strand
GCTTAGACGTCGATATCGCAGGCGGCGGTATTCCATCACCGTTGAACCGTGTGGTCTTCCGCAGCGGCACAGGCCCTGATACCTACGCTGGGGGCTTGCCAACAGGGGCAGATGTCGATGACGACGGTACACGCGCAACACAAGCACCAAATTTTCCTTACACCAATTTCTTTACAGGTCTTTTCACACTTGGGCGAAGTTCAGGTAACCTCTGGATTTCCCGCACATTTGGTGGTGGAGATTGGAACGACGCTGCAACCTGGGAAGATGCAAGTGGCAATCAGAGAACTTCACCGCCATCGCTTGCCGCAAATTCTGATGTCATTATTCGCAATGGCAGAACTGTTACAATTTCAACTGCAGCAGAGGCACGCACGCTGACTATGGATGATGCAACAGGCACGCTGGTGATTCAAAGTACCCTAGACTTCTCAACTGCAGCCGGCGCGCAGTGGCTAAGTCAGAGAACAGATTTTTTAGCTGGCACGGTAGAGTATCAAACCGGAAATGTCTATGCTGATGTCTATCAAAATCTGGTGATTAACGGTGCAACAGGTACAGCAAATTCGGATGACACACCTGCGCAAACCGCTATCACCGTTAATGGCAATTTGACGAAGCAAAGTGCCACGGCTTTTACATCTCTATCTGGCAACCCAATCAGTGTATTAGGTTCATACACCAACACCGCAGGCGATGCAACCTACAACGGTGGACTAACAGTGTCAGGCAATGCGACCGTTGAAGCAGGCAATATTGGCGGCAGTGTGACCATCTCGGGCGGTACGCTCACAATGAACGGTGGCAGTTTCAACGTATCTGGCGGTACACTCACACTAAACAATGGCTCAAGTAATACTATCAATGGCTCGCTTGCATCACCAATTTTCAACAATCTTGTCTTCAACATTGGAACAGGTAGTATAGCATTAGGAGGTTCAGTGAATTCAGTGCAGGTGAGAGGCAATTTTACGCTCATTGACGCTGGTACAGGCTCACCAGGGATGACCAACGGCAGGGTCATTATGAACGGTAGTGCGGCGCAGAGTGTGCTAGGCTCTGGCAATAGCACGATTGAAAATTTTGAGGTCGATAACAGCGCAGGCGTAACACTGTCGCGCAATCTGACTGCAAGAAGTACACTTTTTCTCAGCAACGGTATCCTCAATACATCGGGCACGAGCTTGATGACTGCGGCAGCAACAAGTGGCGGTGGTCCAAGCACATATGTCAACGGTCCACTGGTGCTTGGCGGCACTGGCGCTGGATACCCGAAAAATTATCCTGTGGGTGATGGGAGTGTGTATCGCCCGCTGCAAATTACAACAGGAACTAACGCAGCGACACTGCAGCGTGTGCAGCTTGTCAATAGCTCACCGCTTTCTGCTGGTGCCACACCGGGCAGCCCCTTGGCGTCAATCAGTGCATTCCGCTATTGGGAACTCACAGATGCAGATGCGACTGCAGCTGGCACTCAAGCAGGAGATCAAGTAATCTTAGGCTATGTGCTGGACCCTGTCGATGATGGTATCACTTCGCTCTCGCCCTATCCGTTGCGTGTTGCAGCACGCCCGGCGCCGCTGGCAGGAGCATTCTCCGACTATGGCGGTACCGATGTGGCTTCCTTCCTCGGCGTGCGGGGTGTGCAATCTAACTCCTTAACAAACACTTTGCGCTTCTACACACTTGGCTCAATCAATGTCAGTGATGCGCCGCTGCCAGTGGAACTCATTAGTTTCACCGGTACCTCAAGTCGCGTGGGCGTGGTGCTGAATTGGGCAACGGCATCGGAGCGTGAGTCTGCAGGCTTCCTCATCAATCGGCGAATTTTGAGTGCAGGTCAGACCGAGTGGCAAAAGCTCGACGATTACACTCGCAATCCGGCACTGGTCTCCAAGAACAGCACCAACGGTGCACAGTATACTTACACCGATGTCAGTGATTTACCCGTTGGCACAATTGTGGAGTATCGCTTAGATGAAGTCAGTTTCAATGGCGTGATTGAGCGCCTGCGAGAAGTGCGCGTGGAGACTCGCTTTTCAACGGTTATTTCTGATTTTGCCTTAGAGCAAAACTATCCTAATCCTTTCAATCCGACAACGAACATTCCTTACCAGCTCAAAGAGCGGTCAAAAGTAACGCTGGAAGTCTACAACACGCTAGGGCAAAAGGTAGCCACACTGGTTGATGCGGTGCAAGAGCGTGGTAACTATGCACCGATGTTCAATGCCGCAACGCTAGCAAGTGGGATGTATTTCTATCGCCTAAAAGCGCAAGGCAGTTCGCAAACTTTTGTGCAGACAAAGAAAATGATGCTGGTGAAATAACGCTCATAGAAGGCATGCACAAAGGAGGCGCTCTGAGAGGGGCGCCTTTTTTATTTGCGGCGATAGCGATACATCAGCACGAGCTAATCTAACTCACGGCGCAGGAAGTAACCAGTAGCTGAGCGTTCAACAGTGGTAATGTGTTCGGGCGTGCCTTCAGCGATAATCTCACCGCCTTTTTCTCCGCCTTCAGGTCCAAGGTCAATCACCCAATCTGCTTGCTTGATGACGTCTAAGTTGTGCTCGATGACAACGACCGTATTACCTTTGTCGACAAGCCGATGCAGCACATTGAGCAGAAGTTGAATGTCGTGAAAGTGCAAGCCGGTGGTAGGCTCGTCAAGGATGTAGAGGGTTTGGCCCGTTTGCGTTTTAGCAAGTTCTGTTGCCAGTTTGATGCGCTGCGCTTCACCGCCAGAGAGCGTAGTGGAAGATTGCCCAAGGCGCAAGTAGCCGAGTCCGACGCTCTCGAGGGTTTCCAAAATGCGCTTGATGCGCGGAAAATCGTCAAAGAAGTGTCGGGCTTCTTCGATGGGCATATCGAGCACGTCGGCAATGGACTTGCCACGGTAGCGCACTTCAAGTGTTTCGCGGTTATAGCGTTTGCCTTTGCAGACATCGCAGGTGACATAGACATCGGGCAGAAAGTTCATCTCAATTTTTTTGACGCCATCGCCTTCGCAGGCTTCACAGCGACCGCCTCGGACATTGAAACTAAAACGACCAGCTTTATAGCCACGAATTTGTGCTTCAGGCAGCGAAGCAAAGAAATCACGAATGAGCGTAAAGACGCCGGTGTAAGTGGCGGGATTTGAACGTGGCGTTCTGCCAATAGGGGATTGGTCGACGTCGATAACTTTATCAAGGTGCTCGAGCCCTGTAATGTTTCTGTAAGGCAGCGTGAGCACTTTTGAGCGATAAAAATGTCGAGCCAGAATCGGGTAGAGCGTTTCATTAATCAGCGACGACTTGCCAGAGCCGCTCACGCCAGTAATCGCGATAAATTTGCCTAAGGGCAGGCGAAGCGTAACATTTTTAAGGTTATGTCCAGTACAGCCTTCGAGCACGATAGACTTACCATTGCCTTCGCGTCGTGTTTTGGGGATTTCGATTTTCAACTTGCCGTGCAAGTATTGCGCTGTAAGTGATTCTGAATGAAGGTTTTGAGCATGACCTTCAGCCACGACCTTGCCACCGTGCTCGCCGGCGCCTGGACCCAGATCGATGATGTAGTCGGCGCGCTCCATCGTTTCTTTGTCGTGCTCGACGACAATCACACTATTGCCTAAGTCGCGCAGTTGCAAAAGTGAGTCAATGAGCTTGACATTATCGCGCTGATGCAGACCGATTGAGGGTTCATCGAGAATGTAGAGCACGCCAGTAAGTTGCGAGCCAAGTTGTGCAGCAAGTCGGATGCGCTGGGCTTCACCACCTGAAAGTGTTGCCGCCGAACGTGAAAGCGAGAGATAATCTAACCCAACGTTCAAAAGAAAATCCAAGCGTTTAAGAATCTCGGCAAGAATTGGGGTTGCCACGGCAAGGTCTTTGCCAGAGAGATGTGAGGGCAGTTCTACAAAAAACGCTTTGCATTCAGGAATCGGTAGGTCGGAGACTTGAGCGATGTTGTGCTCAGCAATTTTCACGAAAAGACTCTCTTCACGCAGGCGGGCGCCTTTGCAAGTTGGACAAGGAGATTTTTGCATAAAGCTTTCTGCCCATTCGCGCACCGAAATCGACTGCGTGGTGCGATAGATAGAATTAACATACTCTATCAATCCGCTGAAGCGTATGGGATAGACATGCTCGCGTCCAGCATAGCCATAGGAGACCGGTACAGGATCAGGCGCGCCATGGAGCAAGATGTTCACAAAGGCTTTGGGCAAAGTGGAAATCGGTTCATTCAGAGAAACGTTGTGCTGTTTAGCAAGTGCTTTGAGGAGTCGCCACTGTTCGCTGCGACCTTCTTTTCCAAGTGGTGCCAGACCGCCTTCCGCAATGCTCAGTTCAGGGTTGGGAATGAGCAAGTCGGGCGAGAGTTGCATGATTTCACCAAGCCCTTCGCAGGTTGGGCAAGCGCCATAGACCGAATTAAAACTAAAGTTGTTAGGTGCAAGTTCCGCTAGGGCGCTGCGTCCGTCAGAGTAAGCATAGTTCTTGTTGAAGAAAAGATCATATTTCTTTTCACCAAGCACTTCGCAAATCATAGTAGAGCCACTTTCGGAGAGTTTGAGGGCAAGCAAAATAGCTTCTTTGAGGCGCGGCGCAATATCAGGCGAGATACTGAAGCGATCGACCACGAGTTCAATGTTATGCACTTTGTAGCGATCGAGTTTCATATCTTTTTTGAGCTCGCGTGTTTCACCATCGACACGCACGCGCACAAAGCCGCGCTTCAAAAGATCGCTGAAGAGTTCGCGGTAATGACCTTTGCGTCCAACAACCAGCGGCGCAAGCACTTGCACTTTGGTGTTTTCAGGCAGTCGTAAAATGCTGGCAAGAATGTCTTCTTCGCTTTGCTTTTCCAGACGCTGATTGGTTTTGGGGTCGTATCGCACGCCAATTCGTGCCCAGAGCAGGCGCATAAAGTCATAGATTTCTGTAATGGTGCCAACCGTAGAGCGCGGGCTACGTGCCGTGGTTTTTTGCTCAATAGCAATCACAGGCGAAAGACCATCAATAAAATCGACATCCGGGCGCTCGATAGCACCGACAAATTGGCGGGCGTATGCCGAGAGCGTTTCCATGAACCGACGCTGTCCTTCAGCACAGATGGTGTCAAAGGCTAAGCTGGATTTGCCAGAGCCAGAAAGTCCTGTGATAACAACCAGTTTCTTGCGCGGGATATCAACATCGATATTTTTCAAGTTGTGCACCTTCGCGCCACGCACAACAATATGTTGCAACTCTGACATTGGGGCTTGGCTGAAAATTAAACCTAAATATACATCAAATCGGGCTTGTGCTTTACAGACAAAGACACCATGTTTTGAAATTGCAAATGCGAAATTGAAAGTTGCAGCTCAAGTAAAACGGCTTGAACGATAGCAAATCAGCAAGCGATGCTAATGAAGAATTTAGCTAAAGATTTCGTCTGTGATTTGTAACTTCAAAGTTCAAACAAACTGGATATGACAAGCGCGCAAAAAACATTAACGACCGAGATGCTGGCTGAGCCACTGTTTGTGGAACTTGGCAAACTCTCTGACGAGATGCAACTGCCGTGCTATGTCGTGGGCGGCTATGTACGCGATCGGCTCTTAGGACGTGAATGCAAAGATATTGACATTATGCTCGTCGGCGACCCGATTGCCTTTGCAAATGCGGCAAAAGCAAAACTCAACGGACGAGGGCTTGTTGTGTTTGAGCGATTTCGCACAGCACAATTTACTTTTGACGATGAGAGGCATGGTGAAATCAAGTTAGAGTTTGTCGGCGCACGCAAAGAAAGTTACAATCCCGATTCGCGCAAGCCTATTACGCAAATCGGTACCTTAGAAGACGATCTCTTACGGCGCGATTTTACCATCAACGCCCTTGCTATTTCACTGAACGGGGCATCTTTTGGCGAAATTATGGACCGCTTCGAAGGGCTTGCGGATATGGAAAAGAAACTCCTGCGCACGCCGCTCGAGCCTGAATCGACATTTTCCGATGACCCCCTACGCATGATGCGAGCCGCACGCTTTGCAGCACAACTGGGCTTCCAAGTGCATCCTGCAACACTTGCTGCAATGGAAAAATGCATCAGCGCATCAAAATTGTCTCGCAAGAGCGCATCACGGATGAACTGCTCAAAATCATGAAGGCACCTGTGCCCTCGATCGGACTTGAAATTCTCTTTCGCACAAAATTGCTCGATGAAATCTTCCCTGAACTCTCACTCATGGCAGGTGTCGAGCAAGTCGATGGCTTAGGGCATAAGGACACATTTTTCCACACGCTGAAAGTGGTCGATAATTGTGCGGCAATGACCGATAAACTCTGGCTACGCATGGCAGCGCTGCTGCACGATATTGGCAAGCCACGCACCAAACGCTTCGTCAAAGGACACGGCTGGACTTTTCACGGTCATGATGCAC
The DNA here is from genome assembly GCA_002763895.1 of [Chlorobium] sp. 445. Taxonomy (NCBI): domain Bacteria; kingdom Pseudomonadati; phylum Chlorobiota; class Chlorobiia; order Chlorobiales; family Chloroherpetonaceae; species [Chlorobium] sp. 445. The sequence continues at coordinate 36,231 of NSLH01000023.1, read as the reverse complement.
TGGGTGCAGCAATGTTGCCTAAAATTTTTAAGCGCATGAAATTTCCGATGGAGCCTTTGCCGTATGTACAAAAAATGGTGCGCTTGCATTTGCGTCCCATTCCACTGCATCGTGAGGGCATTACAGATGCCGCCATTCGCCGCTTGATGGTAGAAGCAGGTGAAGACTTAGATGATTTGATGGTGCTTTGCCGTGCCGATGTAACGAGTAAAAATCCGAAAAAAGTGCAGCGCATTCTGGCAAACTTTGCCAAAGTTGAAGAGAAAGTTGCCGATGTAACCGAAAAAGACAAGTGGGCAAAGTGGCGCCCACCTGTTAATGGTCATGAGATTATGGAGATGTTCAACATTCCCGAAGCGTATGGTGGGGCTACTCAAAAAAGCCATGGAGGATGCCATTTTGGATGGAGTGATTCCTTACGAGCGTGAAGCGGCAATTGCACTGCTGAAACAAAAATTTGAGGAGCTCTGCGCCCATCCCGAACTTTTTGAGTCATCTGCGAAACGAAACATTTTGGCACAGCCTCAGGCAAAGTGAGGCGAACTTGGCTTAAATCGACGGTTGCGCCAAGGCTTCAAGCAACGCGCCACGCACAATTTCGCGTGGCATTTCTTTTCCCGTCCAAATCTCAAAGGATTTCGCGCCTTGTGCTATCAGCATCTCAAAGCCGGGGATGATGGTGGTGCCACTCTCCTGTGCAGCACGCAAGAACGGAGTTAGCTTGGGACGATAGACAAGGTCGTAGGCTATCTTGTGCGGCGACCAGATTTTCCATTCGGCAGGAAAGGGCATAGCAGGGCGTGGAGTCATGCTCGGCGAATCCGTGCCGATAGGCGTAGCATTGATAATCAGATGTGCGGAGGAAAGAACAGACTCGAGGTCTTCGTCATCGAAAAGGTGCGCAGAAATGTTCAGGCTTTTGCTGCGCCGCTTGAAGTGATCTTTGAGTGCATTAGCCTTGAATTCGTCACGGGCAATGATGTGAATGCATGAGGGTTTGAAGTATTGACGCAGAGCTTGTACGACCGCGCGTGCTGCCCCGCCTGCCCCGAACACCACAACATCAGTGCCAGCAACACGACTTTTGAACGGCAAAAGTGGCTCGGCAAACCCATAAATATCTGTGTTGTAGCCGATGAGTTGTCCATCTTGATTGAGCACAGTATTCACGGCTTGGGTTTCGGAAGCTTCGGCGCTAAGTAAATCAAGGTAGGGCAGAATGCGTTCTTTGTAAGGAATTGTGATGTTGAAGCCTGCAATGCCTAAAACTTTTACCCCCTCAAGCGCAGCGACCAAATTTTCAGGCGGATGAATTTCAAACAGTGTGTAAGTGTAGGGCAACCCAAGATGTTCAGCTGCAATGTTGTGCATGAGCGCTGAAAGTGAGTAACCAATTTGATAGCCGATAAGTCCCAAAATTTTTTTGCGTGCTGCATAAAGGTCAAATCGGTTACTCACTGCAAATAACTACTTGAAACCTAAGGCTTCACGAATGGCGCGATGCTTGTAGAGTTCAGGGAAGACTTTCTTGAAGAGGTCGCGCTTGGCACTATCGAGCGCAAATGCACGACGCAGTGAACGCACGGTATTTTCCGTATCACCGATGGCTTTGTAGGCACAGGCAAGTTCAAAGTGCACATCCGCCAGTTCTGCCAGTGAGGGCTCAAGTTCAACGACTTTCTCAAGGGCAAGCACCGCTTCCTGATGATGTTCCATTTCCAATAGCGTAGAAGCGTAATCGTACCAGGCATAAACATTTTTGTCATCAAGGGAGAGCGACTTGCGGTAGAATTCCAAGGCATTCTCTGCATTGCCTAATCCATACTCAATTTCAGCACGTGCATGCCAATAATCAGCACACTCAGCATCAAGCGCAATTGCCTGATTGATGCATTTCAAGGCAGTTACAAGGTCATCCATCATATCGTAGCAACACGCTAAGCCATACCAAGCGTCAGCGTAATTAGGCTCTATAGCTATACACTTTTCGAGATAGAAAATAGCGTCTGCGTAGTTCCCAAGTTCCTCATAAGCTGTAGCGATATTGAAAAGACTGGCAATATCATCGTGTTCAATGCGTAAGGTTTGCTGATAGCTTTCGATGGCTTCATGTAGATTTCCGATAGCAGCAAGCACATTGCCACGATTATACCATGCCGATGCAAAATCCGTACGAATTGCAATAGCCATGTCGTAGCTCTGAATTGACTCTTGATAACGCTCTAACTTGCTCAGCACTACGCCTTGATTGTACCACGCATTGGCATTGTAAGGTTCAATGTCGATATGCTTATTGTAGCACATAAGACTTTCTTCGAGCTTGCCGAGCATATCTTTGCAGTATCCAAGTTCATACCATGCTTCAGGATGTAGAGGATTGAGCTCAAGGCAGTGCTGCAGTTCGGCTTCAGCTTCGGTGTATCGTTCTAAGCGCTCGAGCGAAATAGCGCGGCAGAAATGAATTTCATCGTCAAGCGGTGAGAGTGCGCTGGCACGATCATAGACTTCCAAGGCTTTCAGCGAGTTGCCAAGATTGTCGAGCGTAATACCTAAGTGCATAAGTGCATCAACATCGCAGGGGTTCATCGCAACAGCCTTTTCAAATGCGGCAGCTGCACCAGCATAGTCTGAGAGGTTAGCCAGCGCAAGTCCTTGGCTAAACCACGCATCGCCATTGTAAGGAGCAAGTGCAATGAGGTGTGTTGCCGCCCGTAGGGCACGGCGATAATCCCCTTCTTCAATGAGGGCGCCCACAATCTCTTCTAATTCATCGGGGTCATAAATCGTATGCAGTTCATCTTGGTCAATAAGGCGTTTAATGCGTTTTGTGAATTCATGCCTTTCATGAGGGTTTGGATAGTCGGAATTGCTATCAAGAAAGTCTCTTTCGTCCATATAACGGTTCGATTGGAGTTGAAGCACAAAACACGCTACGCAAGCGTACTTGAGAAATATACACAACTGCTTTTGCATTTAAAACGCTCGGCGCACGCATGAGTTACTGCTTTCAGAGGTTGCGATAAATCAAGTATATTTCAAATCTGTTTCTATAAGTTAACTCAATTTCAACGCTTTGGTATGCAGCGAGAAAAAATTGTTCCGATAAATATCGAGGACGAAATGCGAGATTCTTACATCGACTATTCTATGTCGGTGATTGTCAGCCGTGCATTGCCCGATGTGCGCGATGGCTTGAAGCCAGTGCATCGGCGCGTGCTCTTTGGCATGAGCGAACTGGGCTTGCAAGCAGGACGCGCTTACAAAAAAGCGGCACGTGTCGTCGGCGAAGTCTTAGGAAAATATCACCCGCACGGCGACAGCGCGGTCTATGACACCATTGTACGCATGGTTCAAGATTTCTCGCTGCGCTATCCGCTGGTCGATGGACAAGGCAATTTTGGCTCAATCGATGGCGATGCCCCAGCAGCGATGCGTTACACTGAGGTGCGCATGACGCGCATCGCTGGCGAACTGCTGCGCGATATTGACAAAAACACCGTCGATTTTGCGCCAAACTTCGATGATTCACTCGAAGAGCCAACCGTACTGCCGTGCGCAATTCCAAACCTGCTCATCAACGGCTCCTCAGGTATTGCGGTCGGTATGGCAACCAACATTCCGCCGCATAATCTGTCTGAAACTATTGATGGACTTATTGCACTCATTGACAATCCTGACAGCTCGATTGAAGAGTTGATGAAGTACATCAAAGCGCCAGACTTTCCAACTGGTGGCATCATCTACGGCTACGATGGTGTAAAGGAAGCCTATCTGACAGGACGCGGCAAAATCACAATTCGTGCAAGAGTCAAAATCGAGGAAAATAAAAACGGTCGTGAAGCAATTGTCGTAACCGAGCTGCCGTATCAAGTCAACAAAGCGAAACTGCAAGAGCGCATTGCGGAACTTGTCAATGACAAAAAGATAGAAGGCATCTCAGCAATTCGCGATGAATCAGACCGTGAGGGTATGCGGCTCGTGATCGAACTCAAACGCGATACGGTCACCAAAGTGGTGCTGAACCAGCTCTTCAAGCATACCCAGATGCAAGAGACCTTCGGCGTAATTATGCTGGCGCTGGTCGATGGACGTCCAAAAGTGCTGACGCTCAAAGAAATGATGCAGCACTACATTGCCCATCGCCATACGGTCGTCATTCGCCGCACCAAATTCGACTTAGCCGAAGCAGAACGGCGCGCGCACATTCTCGAAGGGTTGAAAATCGCACTCGATAATCTCGATGAAATCATCACGCTCATTCGCAAAGCCAAAGATGGTGAAGAAGCCAAAGACGGCTTGATGAAAAAATTCAAACTCTCCGAGATTCAAGCTAAAGCTATCTTGGATATGCGCTTGCAACGCCTCACAGGTCTGGAGCGCCAAAAAATTGAAGACGAATACAAAGAAGTCATCAAGACAATTGAGCAGCTCAACGCTATCCTGAGCAGTGAAAAACTGCAGATGAAACTCATCAAAGATGAACTCAAGCAAATCAAAAAAGAGTATGGCGATGAGCGCAGAACAGAAATTATCTACCAAGTCAGCGATGACTTCTCAATGGAGAGCATGATTAAGGAAGAAGACGTCATTATCACGATGACACACAATGGATACATCAAACGCACAGCAGTTGATACTTATCGCAGACAGGGACGAGGCGGAAAAGGCGTTACAGGCGCAGCAGCCAAAGATGACGACTTTGTCGAGCACATGTTCATTGCCTCAACACATCACTACATTCTTTTCTTTACCAACTTTGGAAAGTGTTACTGGCAAAAAGTCTATGACATTCCTGAAGCAGCACGCACGGCACGCGGTCGCTCTCTGAACAATCTCATTGAGTTTGAGTCGGGCGAAAAAGTTATGGCGTATATCAACGTCAAGGAGTTTAGCGAGTCGCTGTTCGTGGTGATGGCAACAAAGAACGGACTGATCAAAAAGACCGCACTGAGCGAGTTTTCTAACCCGCGCCGCACAGGCATTATTGCCATCAACATTGAAAAAGGTGATGAGCTAATCGGGGCAAAACTCACGGATGGTAATCATCAAATTATTTTAGCAAAGAACAGTGGCTACGCTGTACGCTTCCATGAATCCGATGTGCGTGCAATGGGACGAAATTCAATCGGTGTGAAAGGAGCAGAACTGGATAAAGAAGAATCGGTGGTTTCACTGGTTACCACACGCCGCAGTGATATCACACTGCTGACAGTAACAGATTTGGGCTATGGTAAACGCAGCGAGCTTGAAGAATACCGAATGACAAAGCGCGGCGCGGCAGGTGTCATCACGCTCAAAGCCAGTGAAAAAGTCGGCAAACTCGTAGCTATGGTTGAAGTTGCAGATAGCGACGACCTGATTCTGATAACAAAAAATGGTATCATTAATCGCCAGCATGTGGCAGACATTCGCGTAATGGGGCGTAACACTTCAGGCGTGCGGCTCATTCGTTTGGAAGAAGGTGATTGTGTGAGTGCCGTGGCAAGGGTGCCGAAAGACGACGACACCGAAGAGAAAAGCGGCACATCATCAAACGGGACAGCTTAGTGTGGCTTAAAGAAGCAAGCGAAGATACTTCAAAAGCGCTAAGGGTTCGAAAGAAAGCAAGAAATCTAAACCGCACCTGTGAGCATTCTCAATGTAAGATGACTGCACCTGCGACGCTCTACATTGTCGCTACACCGATAGGAAATCTGAGCGATATGACCTTGCGTGCCATTGAGGTACTGCGCCAAACACCAGTGCTGGCTTGCGAAGACACGCGACAGACACTCAAGCTCTTGCAGCACTTTAATTTGCCCAAAAAAGAACTGATTAGTTACCATGCTTTCAATGAGCGGGCGGTAACGGAAAAAATTCTGGCACGCTTAGAGCAAGGACAAAATGTGGCTCTGGTAAGCGATGCCGGTACGCCTGCAATTTCAGACCCGGGCTTTTATCTGGTGCGTGCAGCATTTGAGCGACAGTTGAAGGTGGTGCCAGTGGCAGGTGTCTCGGCACTAACCACAGCAATTTCAGTTTGCCCCTTGCCCGTTAATCGTTTTTGCTTTGAGGGATTTTTGCCGCACAAAAAGGCAGACAAAGTCGCTTGAAATTTCTTGCCGCACATGCGCAAAGTGCAATTGTGTTTTATGAATCACCACACCGACTGTTGAAATTGCTCGAAGAACTGCAAACTTACTTTGGCAATGCACAAGCCATGATTGCACGAGAACTGACGAAAGTGCACGAGGAAATTGTCGTCGGTTCGCTTAGTGAATTGCGCCAGCGATTTTCAGGAAAAAAAATTTTAGGCGAATTTGTCGTGGTTCTTTCACCACTGTCAAATAGTGCTGAACAGAGTGAAGAAATTGAATAAACGAAGAAAATGTCTGTGCAGCTGATTGAGAAACCCAAAGAGATGCAGCGCCTTGCAGAAAACCTGCGTCTTGCGGGCTACAAAATTGGATTTGTGCCAACCATGGGCGCGCTGCATGCCGGTCATCTGAGCCTTGTCAAGATTGCCAAAGCAAAAGCCGATAGAGTTGTCATGAGCATCTTTGTCAATCCTTTGCAGTTTGCACCGCATGAAGATTTCTCACGCTATCCGCGTCCTTTTGAGCGCGATGTTGAACTTGCAACTCAAGCAGGCGTGGATGTGCTTTTTCACCCAACAATGGAAGAACTCTATGGCGAGCGCTTCGAGAGCTACGTGGCGCTCGAGCGTACATCACAAGGACTCGAGGGAGAGATTCGTCCAACACACTTTCGCGGGGTAGCAACCGTTATCGCCAAACTCTTCAACATTACAAAACCACACTTTGCAGTCTTCGGAGAAAAAGATGCACAGCAGCTTTCACTTGTCAGAAATCTTGTGCGCGATCTCAACTTCGATGTTGAAATCCTCGCTGCCCCTATCGTCCGAGAGCCAGATGGACTAGCGATGAGTTCGCGCAATGTCTATCTCTCTGCAGAAGAACGCCAACAAGCAACAGCACTCTATAAATCGCTCGAATTTGCACAAACAAAAATTGCACAAGGTGAGCGCAACACTCATGCAATTGAGCACATGGTAACTGAATTCATTATGGCACATGCGTCACTTGCCAAAGTGGAGTATGTCGCAATTGTAAATGCAGAAAACTTTCAAAGGGTAGAGCATCTGCGTGACGGACAAGACTATTACCTGTTGATTGCAGCGCGCTTTGGCAACGTACGCTTGCTTGATAACCTGCATATCTGGCTTTGATGATGAAACCGTGGTGGCGTGTGGTTCTCACAAGTGCGTTCCTGTGCGTGCACCTAACGCTGGGACTTGCGCAGAATCGGCGTGAGTCTGAACTCTTCAGTGCAATAGACATTGCGCAGTTTCGTGCTGACGCTATGCAGACCGCTGTAGAATTTGCCTTGTCGTTCCCCAAAGTGCGTCTGCCTTACGATGAAATTGAGACCAATACATTTCGCACACAACTCGAACTCAACGTTGCGGCTTATCGTGGTGAAAAATTGATGCAGAAAACCGCTGTAAAGACGAGTTCGACAGATAGCGCCGCCGCCCGTGAAAAAGGACAGTTAATCGTACTGGCGCGACTGATGCTGCCACCTGAGAACTACCGCATTGTGATAACGCTAAAAAGTTTGGGCAAGAAAGACTTTCAAGCCGAGACCGAGCGTGAGCTTGAGGTCAAAGCCTTTGGCGTGGCGCAAGTTGCAATGAGCGATATACGCTTAGGAGCACTGGCTTACCGCAGTGTTGCAAAATCCTCAATGTTTTACAGAAATGGCTATGAAATTGTACCGAATCCAACAGCTTTGTATGGCTCTGGGTTTGATACCGCAATACTCTATGCGGAATTCTACAATCTGAATGCACTGCCAAAAGATGCCAAATTTTTTCAGCGCTCTTTTCTGACACGTAACGCACAAATCTTAGAGCATACAGAACGGATGGTACCTTGCGTGCCAAGTCACGAATCTGCAGTGTGCTTGGAGCGCGTCTATATCGCAGACCTAGCAAGTGGGGGCTACGAATTTCATCTGCAATTGGTCGACTCAGCAATGAGCCCCATACTTGCGCAAAGCAAAAAAATCTTTGTCTTCAATCCTAATGTGAAGACAAATATGCCTCGCATGTCGGCAGCTGACGAGAGCTTTGTGTGGATGACGGAAAAGGATGCTCAAGAAATGCGCTCACAAATTGCGGCACTTATCACGCCCGACGAAGCTAAAGCCTATGACACACTCAGAACACTGGCTGAACGCCAGCAATTTTTTCAACGCTTTTGGCGCGTGCGTGGCGGCATAAGCGCACGCCGTGAGTATATGAACAAAGTCTCCGAAGCTGATAAACTCTATTCCACACGCTCTCGCCGGGGTTATGAAACTGATAAAGGACGCATCTTTCTCAAATACGGCAGACCGACGAATGTAGAAAGTGTTGCAGGCAATCAGCAGTCGCGCCCCTACGAAATTTGGACCTATCTGAATGCATCGGAGCAAATTGAGATGATGTTTGTCTTTATCGACAGAAGCAATGTTGGCAACTATGAACTTGTGCATTCAACTGCGCCGGGTGAAGTGCGCAATGTCAATTGGCGCACGCTCATTGCAATGCCAAATCGATAAAGCAAGAAGCATAACGATACGGTAATTTTTTTCTTGCAGCGAAAAACAAGATATTACATGCGGTCTCCAGCAAACAAAAAATCGTCTTACAATATGTGGCGCTATAAAACCGTTCTTTCTTTGCTATTTTTTCTTACCGCGCTCTCGCAAACCTTTGCACAACTTTCATTCAATCCGGATACAGTCAAAGCGGGGAAGTTTGATAATGGTAAAATGTGGACATTTGACAAGCCACCCGCTGATTTTTTTGAGAAAGAATACGGATTTCGTCCAGATGAAGCCTGGTTTACGCGTGCTCGCCGCGCTGCCCTGCGTTTTACCGAAGTCGGCGGTACAGGGTCATTTGTGTCGCCAAATGGCTTAATTATGACCAATCATCACGTGGCGCGAGAAATCGGCACGCAGGTTGAGAGGAAAGGGGAGAATTTCAACGAGAATGGATTTTATGCTGCTTCGCGCGCAGAAGAGCGCCCTGTGCCCGGTCTGTTTGTCGATCAGCTCGAAAAAATCGAGGATGTCACTGCACGCGTGCAAGCGGAATTGGCAAAAGCAAAGGATGACAATGAGCGCATAGCCCTGCGCGAAAAAATCTTGGAGCAACTCAAACAAGAATACGCTGAAAAACCAGAGTGGCGCGACCTCAACATTCAAGCCATTACCTTTTATAGCGGTGGAAAGTATTCGCTCTATGGCTTCAAGCGCTACTCCGATGTTCGACTGGTATTTCTGCCAGAACTGCAGCTCGGTTACTTCGGCGGCGATCCTGATAATTTTACCTACCCGCGTTATGCGCTCGATGTAGCATTTCTGCGCGCTTATGACGAAAATGGTAACCCTTGCAAAACCCCTGATTACTACAAATTCAATACCGATGGGGTTAAAGAAAATGAACCAGTTTTCGTTGTGGGCAATCCCGGTAGCACCGAGCGACTGAGCACAATGGCGCAATTGGAATTTAACCGCGATGTGCTTCTGCCTGCTCAACTTCGATTTTTAAAGGCGCGTTCAGCTATTCTCAAAGACTATAACAAAACCGCAAAGAGCGATAGCATTCTCAATGTCATTTTTAGCTACGAAAATAGCATCAAAGCCTTTTCAGGACAGTTGCGTGGGTTGCAAGACCCGTATCTGTTTGCGCGCAAAAGAGCCTTCGAGCGAGAGTTTCGTGCCAAAGTCGCCGCAAATCCTGCACTGAAAAATGAAGAAAAACTCTGGGATGATATGAGCGCATTATACGCCGAGATGCGCAAACTTTTTCCTGAACGATTTGGGCTCAATCCGCAAGGCGAGGGACTGCAAACCGCTTTTCTGCTGATGCGACTGGCACGCCTCAAAGAGCTCGGCGATACAGCACAAGTAGCACAAACACAAATGCTGTTGCTTTCAGCCGAGCCAGCAGACATGACGCTTGAGACTGCGCTGCTTGAAGTTCATCTTGCCACAGCGCGTGATTACTTAGGCGAAAACGACGAGTATGTGAAAACGGCATTGCAGGGCAGTTCAATTCCAGATGCTGCAAAACGCTTAGCCTCATCCTCTAAGCTCTATGACCCGAAGTTTTTGCAAGACTTGGTCATGAAAAGTGCACAAGAAATTAGCGCAACACAGGACCCCTTGCTGCAACTGATAAAGATTGCCTATCCTCGCTTTATCAATGCAAACCGCAAAAACTTTGAACTCTCTGCTAAAGCCGATGGCTTGCGTGCACGCTTAGCAAAACTCTTCTTTGATGTGTATGGCGAATCGACACCACCAGATGCGACTTTCTCGCTGCGCATCAACGATGGGGTGGTCAAAGGCTATGAATACAATGGCACCGAAGCACCCGCCAAAACCACATTTTTTGGACTCTACGATCGCTACTACTCGCATAACAAAAAATATCCTTGGAATTTGCCGAAGAGATGGGAGACACCACCGATGGACTTGCTACCTGTGCCGCTCAACTTTGTTACAACGAATGATATCATTGGCGGCAACAGCGGCAGTGCTGTCATCAACAAAAATCTTGAAGCGGTGGGTCTGATCTTTGATGGTAATATCGAGAGTCTGCCCGGCTCGTTTATCTACACGCAAGAGAGCAATCGTGCAGTGGCGGTGCATGCTGGCGGCATTATTGCGGCGCTCAAATATATCTATCGTGCAGAACGGCTCATAGAAGAACTCACAGGCGAAAAACCAAAGATGCAAGTCGAGCCGAAACCAGACACCAAAAAGCCGGCATCTCGCAAAAGGTAAGCCTGACAACTTGTAAGTAGGAAGATTTTGCAGCACCTTCGTCTGTCAACTGTTTTACGGTAATGCTAAACTTGACAAGCAATGAAACGCACAAAAATCATTTGCACGCTGGGACCGGCAACGAATTCGCTTGAGAAAATCATCGAGCTCATTCATGCAGGCATGGATGTGGCACGGTTAAATTTCTCGCACGGTAGCCACGCCGAGCATAAAGCGCGTATTGACCTTGTCAGAGAAGCTTCGCGCCGAACAGGCAAACCAATTGCAATTCTGCAAGATCTGCAAGGACCGAAAATCCGCATTGGCACACTTGAAAAAACCGTCCTACTCAAACAAGGGGATCGGCTAATCATAACAACGGACGATATTATCGGCACTTATGACCGAGTCTCTACAACTTACAAAGAAATTGTCTACGACGTGCAGCGCGGTGATAGAATCTTGATGGACGATGGCTTGTTGGAAGTTAAGGTCTTAGACAAAACTGACCGAGAAGTCATTACGGAAGTGGTGGTAGGCGGATTACTGAAATCGCAAAAAGGATTGAACTTGCCAGGCGTCAATATGTCTGTGCCTTCGCTCTCCGAAAAAGATATTGAGGATGCACATTTTGGCTTAGACAACGAGGTCGATATGATTGCACTTTCATTTGTGCGCACGGCTAAAGACATCCAACAACTCTCTGACATTATTCGCTCGCGTGGCAAAAATGCATGGATTGTTGCCAAAATTGAGCGCCCTGAAGCTATTGAAAACATTGATGAGATCATTGCAGCCACTAATGCGGTGATGGTCGCTCGTGGTGACTTGGGTGTCGAGATGAAAACATCAGTAGTACCTGTGCTCCAAAAAATTATCGTGCAAAAATGTAATGCCGCTTACAAACCTGTAATCATTGCCACGCAGATGCTGGAGTCAATGACTGAAAATCCGCGCCCAACACGAGCCGAAGCCAGTGATGTTGCAAATGCAGTCTTCGATGGTACAGATGCCGTCATGCTCTCTGGTGAGACTGCTGCTGGCAAATATCCTGTGGAGACGGTCAAGACCATGTGCGAGATCATCAACAGTGTGGAGTCAAAAGACATTCATCACTTGCTCATGGCAGAGCGTGAGATCTTTGCGCCGCAAACAAAAATCATGCTAACGCCGTGGATTTGAGTGAAGCCATTGCGATATCAGCCGTAGATGTCGCAAGTAAAATTCATGCAAAGGCAATTGTCGTGCTAAGTCACACAGGCGGCACCGCCATAAAAGTCTCAAAGCAAAAGCCCTCTATGCCCATTATCGTGATTACAGATAATGAAAAAGTGCAAAGGTTGATGGGGCTTGTGTGGGGCGCAGAGACTATTCTCACAGAGACAATTACTTCAACAGACGACAGTTTCCGAATGATTGAAACAAAACTTGCTGAGAGATCGATTATCAAGCCGGGTGATGTGATTGTCTATACCATGGGCATTCCGATTTTAAGGCACGGCACGACCGATACAATTAAAGTAAGCCGTATCGGATAATGTCAAGGTAAGTCTATCGCACAAAGTGTGTTGCGTTCTTTGACGTAGTAAAGCCGATTGCGACGCACAAAAAAGCCATCGACCAAGAGCCCGCTCATAAGCTCACCTAAGATATCACTGTAAATCACATTTTGTTTGCTATCGAGCACGAAGAGTTTGTAGTTCAGCCCAAGCACCCTTGCGCCAGCCTGATTCGTAACCATTTGATTGGTCTGTTCATGATATCCGATAATCGTCTGACCATGATGCTCGAGCACATCAAAAGCTCCAATCACACGAGTGCCCTGTGTGGCATCTTTAGCTAACTTTGCTATTTCTGCAAAGCGCGGAGAGGATTCTGCAATTTGTTCAGACAGCACAACCTCTTGCTCGGCTAAAAGGCTCGGTGCAGAATTACGCAGGAAATTTGCCGCTGCAGCATTTTGACCAAAGTTATCAATCTCTTCACCAGTCAGAGGATTGAGTGTAAGAAATGAGCGTTCAGCATAACCCTCGACCAGCACATTGCGCAGCGCTACCATTTTACCACTGCTGATGCAAAGGTAGCCTAAGTCAGGGCGGACCCATTTGATGGCTTTTTGGCTCGGCTCCATTGCCCAGATGCCCAGATGTTCGGGCACATTAGGACTGTAATAGCCATGAAAATAGACCAAGCCTGCGTAGACAGTTTCCATTCCAACCCACCAGCCGTCGCCAACAGGTTTTTGATGGCTATCTGTGAGCACGAAATTATCCCACAACAGTGCGCCCGTCTGAGCATTGAGTAAGAAAAAAGAGGCTTTGCGCTCGCCGCTCTGACGAAATTCACCAATTAGGTATTCATCACCGATAAAAGCGCACGCCAAATCCAACCATTAGGTTTCGTGAATTGCCAAGTGGGTTTAAGCCGTTTCTTGAACAGTCCAAGCATGGTGCAAGCATAAAAAAGTAAAGTGTTTAGTGCTCGCGCTCAAGTACATAGATGTCAATAGGCAACGTTTTGCCTAAAATGATCAACGGTTTCGTGAGGTGCGAGACCTTAAAATGATTCTCCCGTGATAACGCCAAAAAGCTGCTAGCAATTTCACGCTGTGGGGTGGCAAGGATAGCTTTGCCATCTGCTTTGAGCAATTTATGAATTGCGCTAACAATAGGCAGAAGATTGCGGCGTTCATAGAGCACATCAGCGGCAAAGACAAGATCGAACTGTTCATTGAGCCAAACATGATTCCAATCTAATTGCGCGGTCTGGAGTGTCGTGCCATTGCTCAGCGCATTGAATTCAATGAAAGGTAAGGCTTCTTCGACATAGTCTGTTGCTAGTACGCTTGCGCCAGCCTTTGCAGCGGCGACACTAACGACACCTAAACCTGCACCTAACTCTATACACCGTTTACCAGCAGGACAAAGGTCCTCCAAAATGTATTCAGCCAGCACGAAAGAAGCGGGCCAGATTTCTGCCCAGTATGGCATAATCTCATCCTTGATGCACGCTTCGCTCAGTGAATCAAGCAAGTCGTAACTGTTGGCGACACTAAGAAATGTAAAGCGATGCGCACCGATGAAATATGTAGCAAGTGAAAGATTGTAAACCGAGGCGAGCAAGCGATGCAGTTCGTCTAAGCGGCTTTGCATATGAAAGGCAAGACGATTGAATCAGCGCGTCAGGTAGGTGAGCAATTCTTGAATGATACGGTCAGCATCTTCAGCTTTAACTTTGGTGCTACCGACGCTCTTGTGACCACCACCGCCATATTTTTTCATAAGCTCACCGACATTGATGTTTGCAGTGCGGTTAAAAATGTTATACCCTACGCCGATAGAGACCATCCCCGGACGCTCTCGGTCGGGCGTAATGCGCATGGAGAGATTGGTTGCCGCTTGAAAAGCATAAACATAGTAACGGTTTCCATTAGGCAAATCCTGACTGTAAGCGCGTAGGTCTGTAACCAGCACATTTTTTTCTATGCGCGAATGCTTGCGAATTGCATCACGAAAGTTGAGGTCCTCTTCACGAAATTTTTCACACTTGGCTTTGACTAAGGGATCATTCATAATTTCATCAAGCGACTTGTCTTTGAGCAAGTCAATCACATGGAGCCAGTAGGGTTCATCTTCATGGAACTTGCCATCAATCGTCATAGAAAGCAAGAGATACCCTTCAGGCGTTAAGACTTCATCGTAGGTGAGTTCAGCAGCATCAATGCGGTCGGTAGCGTGCAGTAAGTCTTCATATTTTGTCAGGTGTGGGAAGTTAGGTAGATAGTAATCATAGACAACGCGTGCAGCAGACGGCGCGTTTTTGAATGACCCTTTGAAATTCTTTGGGCGAATGTTCGCAATATGATGGTCAAACCACATTGCACAGTTGGGGTGATAAGGTAGATTGGTAAGAATATCGTTAGGATAGACTTCAATTTCACGGTCTTGAACAAACTTAGGCTCAGAGAAACGGATCTTTTCAATGTCTTCGGTATTCTTCAGGATAACTGCGCAGACTAAGCCATCGAGGTCCGCGCGCGTAAGAACATTATACCTCATGCTGAGATTATTGATGCTCGTAGACAATAGGTTGAATTTCTGAAAAAGGTTTCTCAATTTCTCCAGAGACAATCATGTCTTGAAAGACACGCATCAAGTTGGGATCCCACTTATGATCTTGAGTTTCTTGGCTCATAATCTCTAAACACTGTTTGACATCAAGAGCGCGTTTATAGGGTCTGACAGTCATCAATGCGTCATAGAAATCAACCAAGGCGATGATGCGCGCCGTAAGTGGGATGTTTGTGCCTGAAAGTTTATCAGGGTAGCCTGTGCCATCCCAGCGTTCTTGATGACTGCGCACAATAGGCAAAACATGATGCAAGGATTTAAGCGGTTTGCAAATGTTTTCACCCGCTTCAGGGTGAATCTTCATTACCTCGTATTCCTCGGGAGTGAGTTTGCCGGGTTTGAGCAGAATAGAATCGGGCACTGCGATTTTGCCAATATCGTGTATCACGCCACCTTTGCGCACAGCGTCAATGTCCCATTCGCCTAAGCCAATTTTTTTGGCAAGTTTCATACCGTAGTCAGATAGACGATGGCAGTGTCCGTTGGTATAAGGATCCCTGCCCTCGATAGCGAGGGCAAGTGAGAAAATCACCGTTTCGGCGTTCTCAAGTTGATCAATATACATTTTAGTCTTGAGCAGCGCACGAACTTTGGTAATCAATTCTACACGGTTAAAGGGCTTGCCTAAAAAATCATCGACGCCGATTTCCAGGGCTCTTACTTTGTTATCGAAGTCAAAAAGACCTGTGAGCATAATCGTAGGAATGAGCCGCGTATCAGCAGATTCCTTCAATTTTGCAACCATATCGACCCCATTCATCTTTGGCATGAGCATATCGGTGATGATAAGGTCGGGCTTCTTTTCATTTACCGCATTGAGGGCTTCGTAGCCGTTTGTAGCCATGCGCACACTATAGCCCTCACTGCGCAAGGTTTCTTCAAGTAACTTTAAGATGATTTCCTGGTCGTCGACAATCAGAATATCAGCTAATCGCTGCCCGCTGCCTTTAGAGTAGCCATTTTTCAAGGTCGGGGTTTGTAGTGCTGCAGTCATAGTCTCAAATAAGTTGGTTCAGGTAGAATAAATTTCCATATCAAGCAGATTGAGGTTGCTTTTCTTCCTTTTTGTCGTCTTTGCTGCTGCTGTGTCCTGGGAAAAACGAAGCATGCGGGTCAATCACGGTTTTTGCATGATTAACAGCAATAGCCGCTTCGCCAAAGCCAGTAGCAATGAGTTTGAGTTTGGCTTGATGCCAAGCAATATCGCCCGCAGCATAAACACCCTTAATGTTGGTTTCCATATGAGCGTTGACAACAATGCCATTGTTATGAATCTCTAAGCCCCAATCCTTAATGGAGCCAAGGTTAGTATGAAACCCTAAGTTGCACAAAACAGCTTCAACTTCAAGAGTTTCTTCCTCTTTGGTTTTGTTATTGAAGATAGTAACACTGTGAATCTTATCGTTTTCACCGTGAATCGCTTTGAGTTCCCAGAAGGTGCGAATCGGAACACCCATTTCTTTGACTTTCTTGACACTATCTTCGTGTGCTACAAATTTATCGCGGCGATGAATGAGCAACATATCAGTTTTATCGCCAAGCGCCATTGCCCAGTCCATCGCTGAATCACCACCACCAATGACCAAAATTTTCTTGCCATAGAAGATGGTTGGGTCTTTGACAAAGTAGTAGAGCCCCTTGCCTTCCCACGGTGCAATCTCGGGCGATTCTAATTTGCGCGGTGTAAAAGCTCCAACACCAGCAGCAATGAGAACGGTCTTTGACCAAAAAACACGACCATCTTCTACCGTAAGTTTGAGCAAATCATGTTCGCGCTCGAGTTTCTCAACACGCGCTGAGGTAATAATATCAGGCTGATACTGCACACATTGCTCATAGAGACTCTTGACCAAATCTTCAGCAAGCACTTTCGGATAGCCAGCGACATCATAGATATTTTTCTTTGGATAAAGTGCCGTGAGCTGACCGCCAATTTCAGCCAGACTTTCCAAGATACGCACACGCATTGAGCGCAACCCAGCATAAAATGCGCCAAAAAGTCCAGTAGGACCTGCACCGATGATAGTAAGATCAGCGATATCAGGGGTCTGGTCAAGTGTCGCTTCGCTGAGAAAGGCACTTTGTCCGTGAGTCGAACTTAACATAGTAAAACAGCAAAATTGATGATGCAAAAATCGGTTTTTCAACAAATCTTAAATGCTAGAAGGTTTCAGCCTGTCATAGCAAAAACGCAAAGAACGCAGCGGTAGTAAGAAGAGAAAATAATTCATATTTTCTCAAAATGAAAATTTGAACAAAATCAAGCTAACCGTAAAAACTCAGAGACAGTGACATTGGACAGGCAAGGAATGAGGAGATACTCTAATCTATAACACAGCATGGCTAATGGAACTGATAGAAAAATTGAGCAATATAGAGCAGCGTCTTGAAAGTTTACCTGAAAGTATAGAAAAAGTGGATTTGCTTAACGACTATGCATGGGAAGTCAAAGATATCAACCCACAACGCAGTATTGACCTTAGCAACGCCGCACATGCTATGGCAAAAAAACTGGGCTATGAAAAAGGCGCTGTGCGTAGCCTGTATTATCATGCTGTGTGCAAGTATTTGATCTCCGATTATGAAGATGCCCTCAGAGAATTACTTTACGTGCTCTCTGCCTACCAAAATCTTGACGATAAAATCTCTCAAGGGCATGTGCTGAACTGGATTGGCAACGTGCACTACCGCTTGGGAGATTATCCGAACGCCATTAACTACTACCTCAGAAGCCTTAAACTCAAAGAAGAGACAGGCGATAAATTAGGTGAAGCTTACTCATACAATGATTTAGGGCGTGTGCAAGCGCGGCTTAATGATGCCCCGAAAGCATTTGCATATTTGTTTAAGAGTCTTGCACTCAAAGAAGAACTGGGAAATTTGCAAGGCCAGGCTTATACGCTCAATGAACTTGGAGAGACGTATGAGCGCATTGGCGATATGCAGCGTGCGTTAGACTACTATCAAAAAGCGCTGGAGATGCGCCGCCGGGTTGGAGATAAGCGCGGAGAAGGCGTAACGCTGGCTAACATAGGCGCGCTCTACCAGAAGCAAAATAATCTTGTGGAAGCCGAAAAGTTTTATTTTCAAAGCCTCGAGATTTCAAAAGAAGTGCAACATAAGCACGGCGTGGTGATTGCACTCACACGTTTAGGCACGCTATTCATAGAAAAAAATAACATAGCACAGGCGCTCCAGCATCTTTCAACGGCGTTGTCGGTTGCCGAAGAAAGAAAATTAAAGGAATGTGTCTACAAAGTCCATGAAGCTATGGCGCAAGCCTATGAACGCATCCAAGATTTTGAAAAAGCCCTGTTCCACTTCAAAAAATTTCATAGTCTCAAAGAAGAAGTACTCAGCCGTGAAATGGCACAAAAACTTCGCAGCATCTCCATTCAATACGATGCGGAAAAAGCACAGCGTGAGATGGAAATCTATCGGTTAAAAAATATCGAACTTGTCAAGGCAAATCAGGAATTGCAAAAGTTGATGGAATCTTTGCGTGAAGCAAATGCCCAGAAGACAGCACTGCTGCTGCAAGTTCAAGAGCAGGCAAAAGTTTTAGAACGCCAAGCGCGTGAAGATGGCTTAACCAAATTGCTTAACCGAAGATATCTGGATATTGAACTCAGTCAAGAACTCGAGCGTTCACGGCGCTATGAGCGAACACTCAGCGTTGCTATGTTGGATATTGATTTCTTCAAGCAAGTCAACGACCGTTTCTCGCATCAAGTCGGTGATGAGGTGCTGCGGGAACTGGCAAAAATTTTTCGCTCGGAATCGCGCAGCAATGATATCATTGCACGATATGGCGGTGAAGAATTTGTAATCGTAATGCCGGAAACCCCTCTGTCCAAAGCTGTGGCTGCTTGCGAGAAAATTCGCCTAAGTGTGCAAAATTATGACTGGCAAAAAATGCATCCCGATCTGGCTATCACAATTAGCATCGGCGTCGTTGAAGCTAAAGGTTATCACGACCTTGATGCGGTGCTGCACGCTGCAGATGAAAAACTCTACGAGGCAAAACGCACAGGGCGCAACAAAGTGTGTTTCTAGAATCGCAAAATGTGCAGTTAGGGCAAAGCAATTTATAGACGAGGAGACCTGCTGCAGTGAAGCCTGCAGAACAAAGTTGCAATATGCTTACAGAGAAAACTGGCTACGAAGCCGATATCGAATCAAGATGGCGGTAAGATTCAATGTGAAGGTAAGAACAAGCAAGACCAGTGTAGTGCTGTACTGAAGGGGCAAAGTGAGTTCGACATTAACCGACTGTGTAGCAAGCACATAGAGATGATAGCCTAAATGCATAAACTGGTCATCGAGCGAATTGGGGAGTTTGGGTAGAAAAAATGCTGCGCCGGTAAAAAGCAAGGGCGCAACTTCACCAGCGCCGCGGCTAACGGCAAGAATGGCGCCGGTCAGAATACCACTGACGGCATTAGGCAAAACCGTGTGCCAGATCGTTTGCCACTTGGTGGCGCCAAGTGCATGTGAGGCTTCGCGGTATTCACGCGGCACATTGCGCAAGGCTTCCTCGACGGAGACAATCGTAACTGGCAGTGTAAGCAAAGCAAGGGTTGCAGCAGCCCAAATCAAGGCAGGTTTGCCCCAAATGACCTCATCTTCTAGCGCAAACGCAGCATCTAATCCTGCACCAATAAACTGCACGAAAAATCCTAACCCAAACAAGCCAAACACGATAGAAGGCACACTGGCTAAATTGCTAACGGCAAAGCGTACAGCACGCGCAAACCGACTTTGTGCCGTCGTGTATTCAGAAAGATAAATAGCCGTGATGATGCCGAATGGAAGACCAACAATAGACATCAAAATCACCAGTACGACGGTACCATAAATGGCAGGGAAAATTCCTCCTTCTGTCATACCTTCACGCGGCGGCTGCGTCAGAAACTCCCAACTCAGTTTGGCTAATCCGCCACGTAAGATGTCAAACAGAATAATGGCAACAATGAGAAAAATCAGTATTACAGCAAATGCAGTAGCACCTGTATAAAAACCGCCTAAAATTTGTTTGTTCATCGTCGAGAAGTTTGGCTACATCTTTGATTGCCTTAGAAAAACAATGGACATGGATGTACTAGCTACCCCTAAATTTTTTCATCAATCTTTCTTTGATATAAAACTCTGCGATGCTATTGAGAATCAATGCAAAAAGAAAAAGAGCGGTACCGATAAGAAAAAGGACGTTGTAATGCGGGTCACCGAAGACAACTTCTGCCATTTCTGCACCGATAGTGGCTGTGAGTGTGCGCGCAGAGTCGATGAGCGACCAAGAAGAAATTGCGGCATTGCCGCTTGCCATAAGCACGATGAGGGTTTCTCCGATTGTGCGACCAAAGCCCAAGATTGTTGCAGCAAAAATACCCGGATAAGCAGTTGGAAAAGTGATGTAAAAAGCTGTTTCCCACTTCGTGGCCCCAAGCCCGTAACTGGCTTCTTGAATAGATTTAGGCACTGCTGAGAGGGCATCTTCCGAAATCGTAAAAATAATAGGAATTGCAGTCAGAGACATGGCAACACCAGCCACCAAGGCGTTCAAGCGAGACTCTGCACCCGTAAGGCTTTGCAAAAATCCTGCTAACACAAAGAGCGCAAAAAAACCTATCACTACCGAAGGAAACCCTGCAAGCAATTCTACGACAGGCTTGATAAGTTCTTTGAACCAAATCGGTGAAAAGCAAGACGTGTAAATCGCCGCCAGCACACCAATAGGCACGGCAATAACCATAGCAATCAATGTGGTTTTGAGTGTGCCAATCAGCAACGGAATAATACCATACTTAGGGCTATCCGAGATAGGTTGCCAGTTCGTACTAAAAAGTGTCGGGAGAACCTCATGGCGTGTCTCGGCATCAAAAAATACATCTTTGGCTTCCTTGAAGGTGAAAATGAAAATCAAAAAAATCATTGAAAGCGCAATGGTTGCAACGACAAGGATGATAGCACGCATTAGGAAATCAATACGCTCAGCACGAGCAGATGTGGTAGATTGAAGTTGCATTATAGGCATCAGTGAGTAAGAGAAGTGGTTGGCTTTGTATGTGTCTTTGAAGTTTTTATAGGAAAATAACCTTGTGCCGTAACAATCTCTTGTGCTTCGTCGCTCAGTACCCACTCAATGAAGCGTGCAAGTGCATTACTTGGCTCTTTGGCAAGATAAAAATACAAGTCGCGTGAAATCGGATATTCCCCGCTGGTAACGGTGGCTTCATTGGCTTCTACGGCTTCCGAACTATCGGTGCGACTGACTGGTACAAGTCGAATGCCTTGTGAGTACGCATTGCCGCCGTACCCGATAGCGTACTTATCTTTGCTGACAGCATTAACAATAGCAGCGGTACCGGGCAGAGTTTGAACATAGTCAACGAAGTCTTCACCTTCGAGCACTGCCTTCTTGAAAAATTCATAGGTGCCCGAACTGTTCTCTCGTCCATAGACAATCATGCGTTTATCTTCCCAGCCGAGTTCTTTCCAGTTCTGAATTTTGCCTGTGTAAATTTTTCGAATTTGAGAAATAGAAAGCTTGGCGACTGGGTTGCTTTCGTGCACATAGATCACAATACCATCTTTTGCGACGGGAATTTCAATGACATCTCGTCCAAATTTTTCGCGGATTTTCTTGTGCTCACTTGCTTTCATCGGTCGTGATGATTGACAAATATCGGCAGTGCGGTTAATCAGCGCAGCAATGCCTGTGCCACTGCCGCCACCATTGACCTGAACCGTTTCCTCTGGGAACTTATTCATATAAACTTCTGCCCACTTTTGCCCTAGGGCAACCATCGTGTCAGAGCCGCGCACTGTAATGACTTGCTCACGACTAGTGCAGCTGTAGAGAAAAAAAAGAAGACTAAGTAGAAAAAGCGGCGACTTCATAAGGTTTTGCATCGCTAAGAAAGTGCGTAAACTTAGCGCACCTACAGCAAAAATAAATCGTCTTAACAAAAATTTAACGCTGTACGCTAGCGTGGGAAAGGCAAAGGATTCCAAAAATCAACGAAGATATCGACACTATCAGTCAGTGCATTTGGACGCACAATGAGCGGTCGCCCACGAGGATTTTCACGGCTACCGCCATAAACCCCGACTGGACGCCAATCGTTAGGATTGAGTGCAAAGCCACGAAAAAGTTGTGCAACAGCAACATACTCGTAAGTGCCAGCGGCAATCTCGCGTTCATAGCGCAAGTGTGGCACATAAAACGGTCGCAGAAAAATCGTGTCGGCAAGCGTATTCAGATCAAGAAACGTCTCTACGCTTGGCGCTGTGCGATAGACAACCAGCAAAAGTTCGCGCAAGCTATCAGGGCGAGTGCTATCGGGCACGGGTGGTGGAAAATTTCTGAATGTAATTGTACCGCGAAAACGTCCGCGCGCATTCGGATCCGTGCTGCGGTATTCAGGCTCAAGCCCTTGGCTGCACGAAGAAAAATTCAGCGTGAGCACAACGCTTATGCTGAGCACAAAAAGCCATCGATGCATTATTCAATCGCATTTGAGAGCGGCGTAATTTTCATAGAAATATCCATTGCAGAAACGCTGTGTGTGAGCGCCCCGGCAGAAATAAAATCTACACCAGTTTCGGCAATCTCGCAGAGTGTGTCTTTGCTAACGCCACCAGAAGCTTCAAGCAAAACCTTTGAGGACTTGGCACGCACAAAAGTTACCGCTTGCCTCAAGGCTTCAAGTGAAAAGTTATCGAGCAAAAGCATGTCAGGAGAAAAGCGTAGGGCTTCCTGCACTTCCTGTTGCGAGCGCACTTCAACTTCAATTTTGACCTCCAAACCTTTGCGCATGCGATATTCCTTTGCGCGACGAATCGCCTCCGAAACACTGCCCGCTGCATCAATATGATTATCTTTAATCAAAATCATATCATAGAGTCCAAAGCGATGATTGACCCCGCCGCCGATTTTCACCGCTTCTTTGTCGAAGTAGCGCAGTGCTGGCGCCGTCTTGCGTGTGTCTAAAAGTTTGGCTTTTGTGTGTGCGATAAGTTTTACCCATTCTGCTGTTTTGGTAGCAATGCCAGACATACGCTGCATAAAGTTGAGCACCGTGCGCTCGCAAAGCAACAGTGTTTGCGTGCTGCCAATAACTTCCGCAATGATATCACCTGACTTGACAGGCTCACCATCACGCTTGTGCACATGGACGGACATTTTGTTTTTGGACATTGAAAAAATGCGCTCCATAACACGCACGCCGGCAATCACGCCATCGGACTTAGCACGAATCACGCCCTTGCTGCGGTGTGTCTTGGGAATGATAGCTTCAGTCGTAATATCGCCTTCGTAGAGGTCTTCCAGCATAGCTAGCTCAATTGCTTCTGTTTCGCAGTGTGCATGAAACTCAGCGAAGGAAGAAGTTGGCGTACGGCGCTTCATTGGCAGGCAAACAAGCAAGGCTTACAAATCAAACGAGCGCAGATTCTTGAAATGTCCGTTGGAGCGCACACGACGCTTGATTTCTTCAGTACGCTCAATATCGGGAATGATTTTCTCAAAGTGTTCAATGAGCAATTCAAGGCGCTTGTTTTCATTTGTCATCTCAAGCACCTTTTGCTTTTGCAACACATCAAATCCAGCTGAATGCGCTACACGAAACGAGACGCGCTCATTAAAATCGTAATCCTCGACAGTGGTCTCGCCTTGCAAGAGTTCGATGAATTTAAGGTGCAGCGTGATCACGCGCTGGCGCAAAGACGGTTCGGCTGGCTCACCATCATCGTCGAAAAACTCTACAGAGGCGCGCATATAAGGCTTATCCTTATAGATCTCAAGCATCTTGTAGCGCATCACGCCAACCGTGATAATATCCAAGCGACCATCGGGATATTCGTTAACGATTTCCTCGAGTTCTACAGCACAGCCAATCGGATAGAGTTTGTTGTTGTAAGCCAGCGAGACTCCAAAAGGCTTATTTTCACTGCGGCAGTAAGCAATCATCGCTTTATAGCGTTCCTCAAAAATGTGAAGCGGTAGAGTCTCTTCGGGACAAACAACAAGCGGTAATGGAAATATCGGTATAATACTTTTCTCAGCCATTTTCGTCTTCATCAATCGTTGAAAAAGAATTACAAAACTAACCAAGAACGCTTGTAATGTCAAACGCTATTGGTGTGCGGTATCCAGCACGAAGCACAAGATGATGGGTTGAATAGCAATAGTGCACTGCAGAAAGAATTCACAACGAATGTTGCAAGGTACGCTCAAAACGACCACGCTGTCAAGCGCAGTATCTGGTCATGTTAGCATACCAAAAAATGCACTTCAGTTTTGGAAAGAAAGACCTCAACCAAGTTTTCCAGACCCGCTTTGTCTTCTTGGTCAAAGCGTGCCAGCGTTGGGCTATCCAAATCCAAGACTCCGATAAGTTGACCTCCTTTTATCATGGGCACAACAATTTCAGAGTTCGAGGCTTGGTCGCAAGCAATATGACCTGGAAATTCATGCACATTAGCGACGATGATGGTCTTACGTCGTTCCGCAGCTGTACCACAAACGCCTTTGCCCACAGCAATGCGCGTGCAAGCAGGCTTACCTTGAAACGGTCCTAAGACAAGCTCGCCTTGCTTGTAGAGATACAAGCCTACCCAATTAAGGTCGGGCATCGTATGAAAGAGAAGTGAAGAGAAGTTGGCAGCGTTGGCGATAAAATCCTCCTCATCGCCTAAAAGTGCGTAAAGCTGACCCGTGAGGGCTTTGTAAAACTCGGTTTTCGTCAGTGTTGACAGTTCAGTGAGCTCAAACATGTGTTACAAAGCAAAGTTTAGGTTTTGAGATGCTGCATCCAGAATGAGCAGCAAATAGTAAGCCAAAGTATGTGCTAAACGTTCGCATAGGGCTCGGTGAGAAGTTTGCGAATGTTGTTGGAAAATTCAAAGCGAGAGACAACACGCAAGCAGCCTAATGCAACAGCGTGCTGGCGCAGTGTGGTCTCTACATGTGGTAAAAAGGCAAGCGTCGCAACCTCAGGGAATTTCTCGCGAAAGAGCCGAAGCGCTTCTAAATCGCCCGAGCTTAAATCAAAGACGGCAAGCGCAGGCGGCTCATCAGCTGGGAGCATCTGCGGCGAAAAGACAAAGCGAAGCTCAGGCGCCGCACCTTGCATTGCAACACGAACCTGACTTTGAAAGACAAGATCGGTGATAAACAGGGCGATATAGTTTGACATAGACATCAAAATTGAGATGATTAATCTTCTCGGAAATTGACAATTCTCACCGGTAACTTATACGGCGCGTAGCCATTGCGAACAAAGATTTGCTGACCTTCGCGCAAGAGAAAAGAAGCAAAGCCCAGCGGCAGTTTTTCGCCCAGAGGATAGACGACATAGACAAAGTGCGCGAAAGGATACTTACCTTCATAGACATTGGCTTGATATGGCATGACAAATTCTGCATTTGCCGAATCTGCGGCAAGCGCCAGCACTTTGAATGCTGTGGTATCCATGTGTTTGGTATCAAGTGCAGGGCGTGCATGCGCTGTGCCTGTGTATGCCAAAAAATGTTTGGTGCGTGTCATCGCTGCACGCATCTGGGCAAACGAGGTGCATGGGTAAGCCGACTTTGAAAACTCAACCGATTTGAGCAGGGAATCTTGCAAAAGGTCGCGCATTCCATCGTTAGGCGTTGTAATGAAAAGTTGAATCGGTGCATCTTTGCCACCGAGCGCCGACCAGTTTGTGATTTTGCCAGAGAGCACATCGCGCAACTGCTCAAGGCGCAAAGCTCGAACAGGATTTTCAGGATGAACAAGAAAACATACCCCATCGACCCCACAGGGCTTTTTTTCGAGCTTCAAACCAACTTTTTCGATAGCTTCGAGTTCATCGGGCTTGAAGTTACGATTGATGATAATCAGCCGTGCCTTGCGCTCAAGCAACTGTTGTATAGCGACACGCGTCTCAAGAGCGGTACTGCTAAGCGATGCCGTCTTCCAGATGCGCATGAACTCTTGCTGCTGAGGTAGCAGTGCAGGGGCAAGTGATTCATCAACGACATACTCAAGTACGCCTTCGGTTGTAGACTCGCGCTTGTTGCCGTCAGAGCCAGAACAGCCTTGACACAAGAGATGAAAGAGCAATACGCCTAAACAAAAAAGCAACCAGCGCAGAACGTATGGCGACATAAGGAAAATTCTTATTGCTTGACAACAATGATTTGAGTGAAAGGCACAAGCCCATTCTTGAAAAAGACTTCTTGACCTTCACCGGACGTGCCAAATTGCAGAAAGCCAGAAAATCCTGCAGGTAACTGACCTTGTGTGCGCTGAAAGTAGTATATCCTGTAACTCAACGGATATTGACCGTTAGCAACATAGCCTTGCAAAGGTAAGGCGGTTGGCGACTCAAATTCTGCGCCTTTAATTGCCATCACCTTAAACCGTGTCGTGTCTTTTAAGTCAACCACAAACTTTTCGCCCTCTTGCTTGACGCCAATAACATCTTTGATATCGAGCATTGTCAGATAGCCGAGTGCGCCGGGCGTGCGTCTTACAGCCTCAATCATGTCCTCTTTGGACGTGCATACGACAACACTGTCTGAGAATTTTCCTGCCAAAACACTATCACGCAAATAGTCAGCACGTCCATCATTACTGATGAAAACACTCACGGGCGTAGGTTTGCGACTTTTATCAACTTCCGACCAATCCTTTGCTGTGCCGCTGAGTAAGAATTTGAGCTGCTGCAAGCCAAGCTCTGTAGTCGGATTTTGAGGATTGACAATAAAACAAAAAGCATCTAGTGCAGAGATGCGACGCAGCACAGGAATTTTGTTAGCACGAAATAAACTGCCTTCCGCCGTCGAACTATCGCGAATTGTCAGCGCAAAACGTAGCCGACCATTTGCAAGCTCTGTCATGGCTTCATTGGTGGACATCGGCTCAAGCAAAATCTTTGCATTCGGACGCTTTTCATTAAAAGCCTTGGCAAGAATTTGCGCAATCGGCATCAAAGCAGGTTCTACACCGATGGTCATTTCCCCGACCTGAGTTGTTTCTTCAGGCTGATTGTATTCGTAAAGACCTTGAACCGCACGGCGATAGCTTTTATCCTCCGAGAGTTTGAGCAATTCTTCCTTTTCAGTGGCAGTTAAGTGATCTTTAACAAAGAGTGTTTGTGTAGCGGCATCATAGCGCAGTTTTTCTTTCAAGTTCTCAGGGATTTGCACGCCAGCAGGCAAAGCAGAAAGTTTTACGCCATACTCAGGTTTTGCGCATGCCGATACAGCAAATGCAAACAGCAGTAGCCAAAGAGCAGGTTTTTGTGCAATGATTTGGGTCATAGAAGAACGAGAGCCTCTCATACAGCAAAAGGTTTGGTTACGAAGTTTTTTAAGCGCAAAAGTGCTATACACGCTAAACGTAAGTCGGATTGGCAAAACAAAAAAACGGCAAATTAAAAAGGCGGGAATAACCCGCCATCAAATGTCAGTGAGTGCTCTACCATGTGGTAAATATGGCGCCATTTGGCTTATTTACCATTTTGGAAGGCGGCAATTTCGCCCGGCTTGCGCAACATTTTGTTTACCTCCATAATGTGCAACTCTTCATCGTGAATCATCTGACGCGCATACTCTTCAAGTACGACCGATTTGCCTTCTACTAACGCAAGCAGTTCACGATAAGCAGAAAGACCAGCCATTTCGTGCTCCAACGACTCGCGTAAAATATCGCCAATGTCATGGTTTTCTGTCTCCAAAAGTGGTCCAATTGCAAGCGAAGGATGCTCACCCAAACCCGTGATGAGCTCACCGGCTTGTTGTGCGTGTGCCAATGATTCATTGGCTTGATCGCGCAGCCATGAGACAATCGGAATGCGGTTGTAACCGTAGATCATTAGCGAGTAATGCGTATAGCGCACTACACCAGCAAGTTCGGTTTCCAAAATTTTGTTGAGCACTGCCGCAACAGCTTTCTTATCAATTTTTTCTTCAAGAACGGTGATAGACGACATAGGACTGTTGTTGGTTAAAGCGTTAGAGAAAATTATTTTGAGAAAATCTGAAAGAAACTAACAATGCTGCTGATTTTTCTTGCGCTTTTGCTATTCAGCGAATTTAGACCGAATCTACTCGTCGATACATTGCAAGAAAAGCGAACACGGCATATTCTCATCAAAAAAAGTGAGTTTAGGCTCTACCTCTACAATGGCAGGACACTTGAAGCCTCGTACCCAATTGCCGTCGGAAAAAACGCAGGCGATAAGCAAGCCGTTGGCGATATGCGCACACCAGAAGGTAAATTCTATATCTCGCAAATTCAAGATGCGCGCAATTGGACACATGATTTCAAAGATGGTAAAGGTGAAATTGCTGGTGCCTATGGACCGTGGTTTCTAAGATTGCATACAAGTAAAGAGCGCACAAAGTCGGGCAAGGAATGGAAAGGCATCGGTATTCACGGTACGCATGACGAGAGTTCTATTGGCACATGTGCAACTGAAGGCTGCATTCGGATGAAAAACAAAGATCTGGAAGAACTGAAAACGTTAGTAAGCATCCATACACCTGTCGAAATCGTAGAATGATATTTTCGCAGGTTTGTGTCGACAATTAACTCTTAAATAATCACGACAAATGAAAGCCATCATTCTTTATGACGCCCTCACCACAGGCGGCTCAACTGACCGTATTATTGACACCATCGGACAAACACTCGTCGAGCGCGGGTTTTATGTGGAAAAAGCAAAAACACCACCTCGTGCCGATTACAGCTTCCTCGAGGAGTTCGATGTGGTGATTCTTGGCACACCAATTTACAACCTTGCCATGTCTCCTAATTTTATTGGCGCACTCAATCAGAGCAATTTGCTCGAAAAAGCAAGAACAAACTCGTGGCGTTCTTTATGGTCTTTGGTGGACCAGAAGTAACAGCGCAGTTTCTCTATCGACCGCAACTAAGTTTGCGCTTGCTCAATCACAAGGTTATTGCTGAAAAACTCTTCGGGCTAGTTGAAAAAAATAACCCGCAAGCACCTGTAGAGTTCGCTGATGAAATCTACCGCAAAGCCACGGCATTGCTGGAAAAAAGTTCAGCTTAAACATTAAGCTCTACTCTGTCAGGCTCTTAAGGTGGCAAGCGCATGCTACTTTGCGCTTTTCCACTCTTCATACCATGCCATTTGAATGGCTTCTAATTTGCCTTCATTGGAGGCTTTCGGATCGTCGACAAAATCAGGTAACTCGGTGACATAGCGATGCAAGTCAGTAAAACGTACCGTGAGCGGATCAATATCAGGATATTTTTCTTGAAGCAAAATGCCAATGTCTTCAGCGTCATTCCAAGTCAGTTTCATAACGATAAAAGTTTGAGTTAATTGTAATGTGTTGCTGCAAAGTTAGCGCGTGCGAAAGATTTTTTATACAACGACATGTTTGAGGAGTACAAAATTTCTCCTGCAAAACGAACACTGTGCTTCAGAGCAGTTGATAAAGTTTTATCTTTACGCAGGTTGTAACAGCAGAAAAAGCAGACAGACATCAATGATAAACAACACAACTTGTCGCTTCTCCCTCGTGTTATGTCTGATACTTTTCTTCGCAGTTCCTCTGCGTGCGCAAGAGACGGCGCAGGTTTTTCGTGGAGCATTGATTTACCCAATTGTCGGTGAGCCGATTGAAAATGGGGTGTTAGTGGTGCAAGGTGGGAAAATTGTGGCGGTCGGCAAATCCGGTGAAGTGCCAGTGCCATCGGGTGCTGTGGAACACAATGTTGAGGGCAAAGTGATTATGCCCGGCTTAGTCGATACACATTCGCACATTGGGCGTGGTGATGGCGGCGATGCCTCGAGCACCTTGCATCCCAGTGTGCGCATTTTAGACGCGATTGACCCAAGAGCAACAAACTTCAAAAAAGCCTTGGTCGGGGGCATTACAACCGTCAACATCATGCCGGGCTCTGGACACTTGATGAGCGGACAGACTGTCTATCTCAAACTGCGCAAAGACGCAAACTCGATCGAAGACATGCTCTTCGTCAAAGATGCAACGAATGAGATTGCAGGTGGACTCAAAATGGCAAATGGCACTAATCCACTACGTCCAGCGCCCTTTACAGGCACACGTGGCAAGTCGGCATCCGTCGTGCGCATCATCTATCTCAAAGCCCAAGATTATCGTGAGAAAATCAAAGCGGCTGGAAATGACAAAGAAAAATTGCCGAAGCGCGACCTTGATATGGAGTGTCTGCTGCAAGTGCTGGAGGGCAAGCGCATCGTGCATCATCACACGCACCGGCATGATGATATTCTTACAGTGTTGCGTCTTGCCAAAGAATTTGGTTTTCGTGTGGTCTTGCATCATGTCAGCGAAGCCTGGAAAGTCGCCAAAGAAATTGCCGCTGCAAAAGCCCCTTGCTCAATCATTGTGCTGGATTCCCCAGGCGGAAAGTTAGAGGCGGTCGATATTCGCTTTGAAAATGGTCGTGTGTTGGAAGAAGCCGGTGTAGATGTCGCGTTTCATACCGATGATAGCATTACCGATTCACGACTCTTTTTGCGTTCAGCAGGTTTAGCCGTGCGCGCAGGTATGTCACGCAAAAAAGCCTTAGAAGCCTTGACCCTTGCAGGCGCACGCATGCTGGATTTGCAAGATCGCATTGGCTCACTTGAAAAAGGTAAGGATGCTGATTTTATCATTCTCTCTGGTGACCCCTTCAGTGTCTATACACACGTGCTGCAGACTTGGGTGGAAGGACAAAAAGTCTACGACCGCTCAAATCCTGACGACTACAAGTATGCCGTCGGTGGGCATAGCGTCTATCGCGGTGCAGATGCCTTGGACGATAACGGTCAATCGGAAATGGGAGGAGAAAGATGAAAACAAGGATTTTCACTCTCGGACTTTGGCTGGCACTGCTTGCAGAAGCCACAGCGCAGATTGCCGTGCAAGGCGAAGCTGTCTACACTATGGCAGGAGCGCCGCTGAAAAATGGTGTGGTGCTCATTAAAAATGGCAAAATCGAAGCTGTGGGCGTCAATCTCCCGATTCCAAGTGGCTATCGCATGCTCAGAGCCAAAGTGGTTACGCCCGGACTCATTGACGCACATTCGGTCGTCGGTCTGGCAGGTATTTTGAACTACAATCACGACCAAGACCAACTCGAACTCTCTGAAGCCATTCAGCCAGAGCTGCGTGCTGAGGATGCTTACAACGCTGAAGAGCGGCTTGTGAAGTGGCTGCGCGACTTTGGCGTAACAACCGTGCATACAGGACATGGACCGGGTGCACTCTCAAGTGGACAGACCATGATTGTTAAAACGGATGCGAACACGGTATCCGAAGCTATTGTGCAAACGCCTGCTATGGTTGCCTTTACACTCGGCTCATCGGTTAGTCAGAATTACAAAAAGCCGGGTACGCGAGCTAAAGGTGTAGCCATGTTGCGTGAAGAATTTCTCAAAGCACAGGATTATGCCAAGCGCATGCAAGCCAAAGACCCAAGCAAACGACCTGCGCGCGATTTGCGCCTTGAAGTTCTAAACGATGTGCTATCGGGCAAGCTGCCGGCGCTCTTTACGGCGCATCGAGCGACGGACATTCTTGCAGCACTGCGCTTGCAAAAAGAGTTTGGCTTCAAACTTGTGCTCGATGGTGCTGCAGAAGCCTACCTTGTCATTGATGACATCAAAAAAGCAGGTGTACCAGTGATTGTGCATCCACCCATGATGCGCAATGTCGGCGATGGTGAAAACGCCTCATTTGAGACAGCCGCAAAATTGCGCAAAGCTGGAATTAAAGTTGCGCTGCAGTCCGGCTATGAAGCCTATGTTCCAAAGACGCGTGTCGTGCTCTTCGAAGCAGCAGTAGCTGCCGCAAATGGACTAAGTTTTGAAGAGGCTTTGCGTACAATCACAATTGATGCCGCAGAAATTTTAGGGATTGCAAAGCGCGTGGGCTCACTTGAAAAAGGCAAGGATGCTGACCTTGTGCTCTACGACGGCGATCCATTTGAATATACCTCGCATGTGTGCACGGTGATAATCAATGGCAAAATCGTCAAAGAACAGTGCAATTGAGCCTTCACAAACTGCAGAATACGAACGAAGCAAGTGCGACATAAGTCAAGAAAGCGCATCTATGTCGCCTACACAGGTGGCACAATTGGCATGAAACAAACGCAGAAGGGCTATGCACCTGAAAAAGGTTTCTTAGAAGAGCAACTTCGAGCGCTCTCGCTGTTTGCACGACCAGAACTGCCTGAAGTAACAATCCATGAATATGAGCCGCTCTTAGATTCAGCTAATATGACACCGCACCAGTGGGTAGCAATTGCACGAGATATTGAGGCGCATTACGACGATTATGATGGATTCATTATTCTGCATGGTACAGACACGATGGCTTACACAGCATCTGCACTCTCCTTTATGCTCGAAAACCTCAGCAAAAGCGTCATTTTGACAGGAGCACAATTACCACTTATGGAGCTGCGTTCTGATGGACGCGAAAATCTTATCGGTGCGTTGTTCCTTGCAGCAAACTTTCAGATTCCAGAAGTAGGTTTGTATTTCAATGGTAAGCTCTTGCGAGGTAATCGCGCAGTGAAGGTAAGCGCCAGCGGGTTTAGTGCGTTTGAATCACCAAACTACCCACCGCTGGCAACTGCTGGTGTTAGCATTAGGCTCAACTGGAAAAACATTTTGCCTAAGCCAAAAAATAAGTTCAAAGTTAAGTCGTTAGAGCAGGTGCGCATTGGCGTGATGACACTCTTTCCGGGTATCTCGCCAGAAGTGGTGCAAAACTTCTTGCGTGCTCCGATTGAGGGGCTCGTGCTAAAAACCTTTGGCGTGGGCAATGCTCCAGACAATCCAGATTTGATTGAAGTCTTTCGGGAAGCCACACAACGTGGCGTCTATATCGTCAATGTCTCGCAGTGTCTTGAGGGGCGAGTCGACATGCAAAGTTATGTTGGAGGCTATCGGCTCAAAGAGGCAGGAGTGCTCTCTGGATACGATATGACGACAGAAGCAACGCTGGCAAAACTTTTTTATCTTTTGGGCAATTCATCGCTGACCTTACAGCGCATCAGGCGCCAAATTGAGCAAAACTTGCGTGGCGAGCTCACAAGATAGGAAGCGAAGAGTAAGAAAGTAACGAGAGAGAAGACACACAAGCGCAAACAAAAGTAACTGCCGTGGAACACAATCATTCTATCTACCTCGAACGGTTAGAACTTGGTAAGTCAGCGCAGCAGAGCTTGGCACTGGCTAGCCTCATTACGACGGCAATTTTCCTGGTGGAGTTAATTGGCGGGCTCATCAGCGGCAGTCTGGCGTTGCTTGCTGATGCAGGACATATGGCAACCGATGTGATGGCGTTGGGCTTGGGGTGGGTAGCAGTCTGGTTTGCAAAAAAACCAGCAACTGCAGAGCGTACTTACGGGTACTATCGTGTAGAAATTTTAGCGGCTCTGGCAAATGGGGTTGTACTGTGTGCGCTGTCGCTGCTCATCTGTTATGAAGCACTTATGCGGCTAAATGAACCCAAACACATCTACATTGAGGAAATGTTCGGATTTGGTACAATAGGGCTGCTAGCAAATGTGGTGTCTGCCTTGCTGCTGCACAAAACAAGTAAAACGAGTGTTAATGTGCGAGCCGCATATCTGCACGTGATTGGCGATTTACTGGGTTCCGTTGGGGTCGTAATCGGCGCCAGCATTATTTACTTTACAAACTGGCTCTTTGTAGACTCTCTTATCAGCATGGCAATTGCGGCGCTCATTGTAAGAAGCTCGTGGGGTGTGATCACAGAAGCCGTGGATGTGCTGCTGGAATCTGTGCCAAAGGATTTGAACATTCAGGAGCTTGAGCAAGCACTGCGCCAAATGACGCATGTATGTGATTTGCATGATTTGCACGTCTGGGCAATTACATCAGGGGTAAATGCGCTCAGTTGCCATGTCGTCGTCGATGAATATGACTGCAGCGAGCAACTGATTCTCTGCATCAACAGGATGCTCAAGGAGCGTTTTGGCATTGAGCATGTCACAATTCAGTTAGAAACCTACAAAGTCAAAGCAGAAATTAAGCACGCCTCACTAGCTGAAACTGCAGAGAAAAGAGAGCTCAGAACTTGTAATCACAATCACTGAACTCAATGAGACGAGCGTGCTGGGCACAGGCAGCCATCTAAGCAAAGCTGCAAAAGCAAGGCAATCACCTCGCCGAAAGTCAACAACGAAACCTTAAGTGAAGGTTACTTCCATCAGGTCCTTTTCTCTTTAGTCCGAACTGCCAGCGCATGCGCTCACAATATCTCACCTTGCTCTACAAAAAAATTTTACATCTGAAACTTTAAAGTCTGAAACTTTCGTTACCATCTTCGTAAATGACTTTCGGTCATTTATTGACTTGGCGTCAAAGCAGTGGGCAAAGCAACTATTTGGCAGTATAACAACATTCTATAAAACTAACATTTCTCAATGAGTATTCTCGAACGCAAAGAGCGTGAAAAAGCGGAGCGCCGTCAGGCGATTCTCAAGGCAGCCAAAGAAGTTTTTTTTAAGCATGGCTTTGAGCAAGCATCGATGGATATGGTGGCTGCCGAGTCCGAGCTTGCCAAAGGCACGCTGTACCTTTACTTCAAAAGCAAGGAAGAGCTGTATGTATCGCTGGCGGAAGAAGGCTTAGCTGCTATTGATGAGATGATTGATGATGCAATGCGCACTGCAAAGACGATTGAGGAAAAACTACTTGCACATACCGAAGCCTACTACAACTTTTCACAGAAACATCAAGACTACATGAGAATTTTTATGGCTATTCATGCAGGGGCACTGCATGGTAAAGTGGAGCCAGAGCGCTTAGCCCAACTGCAAAACGCAAAGTGGCGGCGCTTTAAGCAAGCCGAAGATTTAATCAAAGAAGGTATAGCGCAAGGCATTTTTCGCAAGGATATCAATCCGAGAGAAATCGTGTTGATGGTCTGGTCGTCCATTGCGGGCGCAATTATGATGTCGTCGGAGCGTTGCAATCATACAGCAATGTTTGATGGGGTAGATCGCAAAGTGTTCGTGATGAACATCGCGCGTGTGTTTCTGGAGTATATCAAAGCCAAGCAAGTAGAAAGCCCAAAACGGCTGTCATCGAGAGCGAGAGCCAAAAAAGTAGCCTTGCTAACATGACTTAGATATGCACGCAAAGAGTTTATGAATGAGTTTAACTATCAACGAAAATCAAACTAACGAGCAAGCAAAATGAAAATTCTGAGAAACACTGTAATTGTTCTTGCGGTGCTAGCTGGCATCATAGCAATCTTGCTAAACAACAAGGCCAAATCGGATGCAAAAGCCGCGAAAAGTCTGGAAACTGAAAAAGCCGTATCTGTCTCCACAATCAGCGTAAGTAAAACCAAACTGAGTGAGACGCTCTCGCTGATTGGAACAATTACGGCAAATAATGACGTGGCAATTGTCTCCGAGACTTCGGGACGGGTTGTGGCAGTTGGGGCAAAAGTTGGTGATTACAAGCCAGCTGGTGCTTTGATTGCACAAGTCGACGATGAACTCAAACTTGCCAATTTCAAATCTGCTGAAATAGCCTACGAGAAAGCCAAAAAGGACCTTGAGCGCTACGAAGCCCTGCTCAAGGAAGGCGGTATTTCTGATGCGCAAGTCGAGTCGGCGCGGCTCAATTTCAAATCTGCTGAAGCGCAATACATTGTGGCGCGTCGTCAGTTGCGCGATACACGTATCACGACACCAATCTCAGGAATTGTAACGGAACGCAAGGTCGATATCGGCGCTATGGTCAGCGCAGGCATGACGGTAGCAAATGTCGTTGATATTGCTAAGCTCAAAGTCAAAGTTAATGTGGCAGAGCAAGATGTCTTCAAGCTCAAGGTGGGCGATGAAGTTGAGGTAACCACCGATGTTTATCCTGGCATAAAATTCAAAGGTACGATTGCCACAATTAGCGCAAAAGGCGATGAAGCGCATACCTATCCTGTTGAAATTATGCTTAGCAACAGCAAAGAGCATCCGCTCAAAGCCGGAATGTTTGGGCGCGTGAATTTTACCTTGCTGGGTGAGCGTGAAGCACTAACGATTCCACGCGAAGCGCTGATTGGGAGCGTCAGGGCGCCAGAAGTATTCGTGGCAGAAAATGGTGTAGCAAAACTCAGAGCTATCACGGTTGGCAGGGAAGCAGGAAAAATGCTGGAAGTCATAGATGGCTTGAAAGAAGGTGAGCGTGTCATTGTGAGCGGTCAGAACAACTTGCGTGATGGCTACGCAATCAATATGATTAAC
>NSLH01000022.1 GCA_002763895.1 [Chlorobium] sp. 445 | reverse complement strand
AGTACAGTAGTATAGTAGTAGTACAGTAGTATAGTAGTACCCGCAGTACCAGTAAGAAGTAACGATGGCATACAAATCAGTTTGGACTGATAGTATGCACCATGCACAAACTGTCAGTATCGCACGATAGGCAAACTTGCCAAGGTTGCGATATGACCAAAAGAGGGGTTGAAGCCCCTCTTTTTTATTACTGGTTATTCCTGAAAAGTTTTTAGGTTTTTACTTCATCGCTGCAGCGAAGTTCTCACTCACGAAATCCCAGTTGATAAGTTTGTCAATAAAGGTTTGCGCGTAGTCGGGACGACGGTTTTGGTAGTCAATGTAGTAAGCATGTTCCCATACGTCCATCGTGAGCAGCGGCTTTTTACCTTCGGTCAGTGGCACTTCGGCATTTGGGGTTTTGGTTACGGCAAGTTTGCCATTATCTAAAACCAGCCATGCCCAGCCCGAACCAAATTGTGTCACGCCTGCTTGTTTGAAAGCCTCTTTGAACTTGCCGAAATCCCCGAAGTCTTCTTTGATTTTATCCATCAAGGCGCCTGTGGGCTCACCTCCGCCGTTTGGCTTCATGCAGTTCCAGTAGAAGGTATGATTCCACACTTGTGCAGCATTGTTGAAAAATGCAGCTTTTGATGCATCTTTAGCGGTTTTCATCACAATCTCTTCGAGCGACGCATTTTCAAATTCTGAGCCCGGCAGCAGATTGTTCAGGTTAGTTACATAGGCTTGATGATGCTTGCCGTAGTGAAATTCAAATGTGCGTGCTGAAAGATGTGGCTCAAGTGCATCTTTTGGATAGGGTAAGTCAGGAAGCGTGAATGGCATAGCGTTTGCTTTCTTTTTTTATTTTTTAGAGTTGGAAAAACTGCAATGCTTCAACCAAAAACGCCTCCGCTTCGTTTCCAAAGCCTTGCTTTGCAAGCATTTAGTAGCTTAAATTGTGTGCAAAATAGGGTTATGTTTGTAAGGAGCAGCAGTTTTTACTCGACCTAATCACTTAAAGTGGAGCCTACAGAAAGCCTTGCAGAACCAGCTAATAGCGTTTGCACTTGCGCTGTACACACTTTGCGTTGCAGGCTGCACGCAACAGGTTAAGTTAGACGAAAGCGACCAAAAGTTTATCGCAGTATATGCTGATGTGCTTGTTTTGCAGGGTAGTTACGCCGCGGTCGGTGATTCGCTTCGAGAGTTTTTTAGCAAAAGTGATAGCCTGAATGCACTTTTTGCAGCGCACGCTTATTCACCTGAAACGTTTGTTCGGCAGTTTGAACGCTATCGTACCGACCCCAAGCGATGGCAAGAAATTCAAATGCGCACGCTGCAAATTTTAGAGGAACGGCGCAATCTGATTCTGCAAGAAAAGCAGGACACGATCTATAGAAAGATTCAGATGCAGTAAAGATTTTTGCGCAACACTAGCATACCAACTTGACAGTGAGAGTAATTGGCGTAACTGGCGGCATTGGCAGCGGCAAGACCACTGTTTGCAACATCTTGCGTAGACTTGGCTGCGACATTTTCAGTGCCGACCTTGCCGCGAAAGCCTTGCAAGAGCGCGACCCCGACATTATTGCAGGCATCAAAGCGCTTTTTGGTGAAGACAGTTACACAGGCACCATGCCGAACCGCAAAAAATTGCCGAAGTTGCTTTCCAAAACCCTGAAAAATTAGCGGCACTCAATCACCTCATTCACCCGAAAGTGTTTGAATGCTTTGAGACCGCTAAAAAAGCTGCCGCACAAAAAGGTGTTAAAGCGCTCGTTAAAGAAGCGGCGATTCTCTTTGAATCAGGCGGCGCCAAACAAGTCGACGATACTATCGCTGTGCTGGCTCGCAAAGACCTGCGCTTCAAACGCCTACAAGAAAGGGGCTTAACAAAAGAGGAAATCGAGCGCCGAATGGCTGCCCAACTCTCTGACGATGATTTGCGCACTCGTGCAGATTATGTTATCGAAAATAATGGCTCACTTGAAGACTTAGAGCGCAGCGTGAAAATAACGCTAGAAAAAATTCTAAGCTCATCGACACCGGTTCGCATCAACCGATAACTATCAACTAATACTATTTTTCAAATTCTATCAGATATGACTCAACAAGATGTGCTCTCATCTGAAAGGCTTTCGCTAAAAGAAAAAGAAAGCGAGATTTTTTTTCATACCTATGCGCGCTTGCCACTTGAAATTTCGCACGGTGAAGGCGTCTATCTCTACACCAAAGATGGTCGTCAATTTTTGGATATGATTTCAGGCATTGGCGTCAATGCGCTTGGGTATGGCAACCCACGTATTCTTGCAGCGATTGAAGCACAAGCGAAAAAGTACATTCACACGTCCAATCTTTTCCTGCTCGAGCCGCAATTCAAACTTGCAGAAAAACTTCTGGAGCTTACTGGCTTCTCAAAAGTTTTTTTCTCTAACAGCGGCGCAGAAGCTATTGAAGGTGCTATGAAACTTGCACGCAAGTGGGCAAGTGCAATCTCCGAGCAAAAACGCGAGATTCTTTCTCTCACAAATGGATTTCACGGTCGAACCTACGGCGCTGTTACACTTACAGCAAACTCAAAATACCACAAAGGCTTCGAGCCACTTTTGCCTGAAACTGGCTTCATTACCTTCAACGATGTCTCTGATTTAGAAGCGAAAGTTTCCGCACGCACGGCTGCAGTGTTTGTAGAATTTGTGCAAGGCGAAGGCGGCATTTGCGCTATCTCCAAGACTTTTGCTGAAAAACTCGCTGAACTGCGTGAGCGTTACAACTTCCTCATCATTGCTGATGAAGTGCAAGCAGGCTGCGGCAGAACAGGCAAATTTTTTAGTTATATGCACTATGATGTGCAGCCCGATGTGATTTGTGCCGCCAAACCGCTTGGCGGTGGCTTGCCACTCAGCGCTATTATCGGCAATGCGCGTGTTGCCGAAACTTTCACGAAAGGCAATCATGGCACCACGTTTGGCGGCAATCCTGTTGCTTGCGCCGCTGGTCTTGCACTAATCGAGGAGCTCTTGGAGAAGAACTTGATGGAAAATGCAGTCAAAGTCGGCTCCTATTTGCAAAAGCGAGGACATGAGCTGATGCGCAAGCACATTCAGATTCGTTCGGTGCGACAAATTGGATTGATGGTGGGCTTTTCCATGCCACGTGATGCCAGTTTCTATGTAGAAAAAATGCTTGCACACGGCGTTATCATCAACGCTACAAATACCAACGTCATTCGTTTGCTCCCGCCACTGACGATTACCGAACATGAAGCTGAAATCTGCATGCATGCACTAGACAAAGTTCTCTCGGAAGAATGGCTGATTAAAAACTAAAAATTGCGCAAGAGGCATTTTTCTCTTTTTTCTTTCAAGAAAATTTCTTAGTCTCGCTCAACTTCAAAACCTTAACGAATTACCAATTCTGCAAACTCATCACGATGTCGAAACCGCAAGCTACTTCCGAAAGAAAGCGTGACCGCGAAAAGCGAAAATCTGCCGAGCGTTCCAGTAAGAAATCTGCTCTCTCACTGACCATGCCGCTGCGCAAGGAAAACTACCTTTTCATTGCAATTGGTATTGCTATGATTATAGGAAGCTATGTGTTGATGGCAATTGATAACAGTGTCGATGGCTTTATCTCGCTGACGCTCTGCCCTATTCTTCTCATTGGCAGTTACGCGTGGATTGTCTATGCAATTCTTTATCAGCCCAAATCTGATGAGCCAAAAGTAGAGAGCACATCGTCATAAAGCAGGACAGGTCAATCAAAACACTTCTGATGGAAGTCAGTTAGGCTTGCGCTGCAAGTTTTCAAGTCAGAGTGTAGCCTTGCCCGACTAACATCAGTTAGTTGTCGTTCTCATCTTTTTATTGGTCTCATTCCACACTTAAAAATCACATTGGGTTGCTCTCGTGTTAGGCTGCTCTTGTTTGTTTAGCACAAGTACTCATGTTTTACTTAGTACTCGCCTTCACCGCGTTTTTTGCTTGCGGCAGGTAGCAAGATAGGTGTATTGAGGCGTAAGGAATCACCGCCTGGAATGAGTGATGCATATCGGCGCAAACAAGCTTCAGTAAAAAACTCCACATAAGCACGCGGCGATGAGGCATCGGTTGGTTGGTTAGTATCGAGTGAAATCAAACGCGTGTAGACATTGCTCGGTCGGGCAAAATACTGTGCGCTGTATTTCAAGGATTTATCATCATAGCAGGCTTTCATAAACATCGCCCATATTGGTAATGCTGCACGGGAGCCTTGCCCATAGCTCATTGAGGTAAACTTTATGCGTTGGTCATCAAAGCCTGTCCAGACACCAGCGACAAGTTGCGGCGTGAAGCCCATAAACCATGCATCGCCCTGCTCTTGTGTTGTGCCTGTTTTTCCTCCTGCTTCGTAGCGAAAGTTATACTTTGAGCGTGCCGCTGCACCTGTACCTCTGTCCATGACACCTTTGAGCATGGTT
This sequence comes from [Chlorobium] sp. 445, assembly GCA_002763895.1. Lineage (NCBI taxonomy): Bacteria > Pseudomonadati > Chlorobiota > Chlorobiia > Chlorobiales > Chloroherpetonaceae > [Chlorobium] sp. 445. The sequence continues at coordinate 39,704 of NSLH01000022.1, read as the reverse complement.
ACCATCACGTAGTTTGTCGCTGGGTTTAAGGCTTCACGCTTGACGGGTTTATTACTTAAAATCACATTGCCAAATCGATCTTCAATGCGCAAGATGCTGATGGGCGAGACATGCACACCATTGTTTGCAAATGTGCCGTAAGCGGACGTCATTTCCAGCGGGGTAACAACTGAGGCTCCCAAGGCTAACGCCAAATTTTCTTCGAGTGGTGTTTCAATGCCCATTCGACGGGCATACTGAGCGATTTTTGAAGGCGGCACATGGGCTTGTGCCAAACGAATGGTAACAAGGTTCATAGAGTTTGCAATTGCATCACGCAGTGTTACCAGGCCGCCGACATCTTTCTCTGAATTTTCAGGCATCCACATTTTTTGTGGGGTCTTGATGGCAATCGGCTGATTGAGAATTTTGTAGTTCGGTGGAATGCCTTGGTCAATAGCACCTGTGTAGACAAAGGGTTTGAAGGTGGAGCCAGGCTGACGCTTGGCTTGCCAGACATGGTCGAACTTATACTTAACAAAGTCTGTGCCGCCTACCCATGCTTTGATGTGCCCCGTTGAAGGTTCAATGGCTACAAAGGCAACTTGCACGACCGTTTTTTCATAGAGCAGTGTGTCTAACCAACCTTTGTCATTTTTTAGTTGGCGAATAGCCTCTTTTTCTGAAATGCCTTTTGTAATGAGTTCTTTGAAGCGGTCAGATTCTTTAATAAACACTGTACGCAGCGAGTCACCGCGTTTGGAATCCCACTTCCAATTTTTGTTGAACTCATTTTGTAGCATGGGCAAGTGGCGTTGAATAGCACGTTCGGCATGCGCTTGCATGCGTGTGTCGAGCGTAGTGTAAATCACTAAGCCATCGCGGTAGATGTCAAACTTATGCTTTTCCGCCTCACTTTGAAGTTGCCTGCGCACATATTCTGTGAAATAAGGTGCAATGCCTAAGTCGGTAACGGGCGTATAGTGCAATTCGATTTTGGAGGCGCGGTATTTTTCAGCCTCACGTGCAGTAATGAACTTAGCGCGCTCCATTAGGCTAATGACCAGATTGCGCCGAGCCTGTGCATCTTTCGGATTCTTGACCGGGTTGTATCGAGCCGGTTCTTTGAGCGCAGCAACCAAAAGTGCGCTTTCCGGCACAGTGAGCTGCGAGGCGGGTTTTGCAAAGTATGTCCACGCCGCTGCTTCCACACCATAGGCACCTTCGCCAAAGTAGACCGTGTTGAGATAGAGCGACAGAATTTCATCTTTCGTGTAGGTGCGCTCAATCTGAATTGAAATTAGAAGTTCTTGGAGTTTGCGACTCAAACTCCGCTCTGGTGTCAGCCAAAGGTTACGTGCAAGTTGCTGCGTGATAGTACTGGCGCCGCGTGCGCGTCTGCCACGCAAGACGAGACCGATATTTTCGACCATTGCACGCATCAAGCGCGGCGCATCAAGTCCCCAGTGCTCATAGAATCCGACATCTTCCGTTGCAATCAGCGCGTGAATGACATGTGGAGAAATCGAATCCAAGCGTACCACCGTGCGATTCTGATTGAAGAATTTGGTCAGCAACACCCCATCTGCCGAATACACTTCGGTAGCAAGTTGTGGCTTTGGGTTTTCAAGCTGTTCAAGGCTAGGCAGGCTGCGCGAGAGTATGACGATAAGAATGATGGCTGCAAAAAACCGATGCCAATTGTACCTACTATCGCATAGAAGATGCGGTCAAGCAGTTGCCGACGTCGTGCAATACGGCGTCGTGCTTCAGGATCGTTGAAGTATCTTTCGCGTTCCTTCGATGAGTAAGGATTTTCGCCAGTTGAGTTTTCTGGTGAAAGAGGCGCCTGATTCTCCATTCAGTCTTTCTTGATAGAAACAGCGTTTACAGCCATAGTTTGAAGTACAAAGATAGCGCGAGGCAGCCATTGCGCAAAGTGTGCAAAGTTTCATCAAGTCATGCCATCTTGAGCAAGATGTCGGTCATCCACGTTGAATCAGTAACACTCCTGTCAGCAGCAGTGCTACACCAAACACCCTTTCCACGCTGATAGGATGTTCGGAAAAGCCAAGCCACCCAAAGTGGTCTATGGTGATTGAAGCAAGCATTTGTCCTGTAATCGTTGCTGCAATGAGTGTCGCAGAGCCCAGTTTCGGCGCCAGCACAATTGAGAGCGTGACATACATTGCACCAATCGCGCCACCAAACCATGACCAAACTGGCACCGTGCTTAAGGTGCTTAGCGCCGGTGTGCTCAACCGACTGAAAAGTGCGTAGAGCGTCAGGCAAAGTGTGCCAACGCTAAATGATGTCAGCGATGCCCACACAGGGCTACCTACACTCTGACGCAAGGTTGCATTCATGCCAACTTGCATCGGTAAAATCGCACCTGCAACTAGAGCAAGGAGCAAAAAAAGCCACTGTGGCATCATCTCAATGAAGGCTTGATGTTTTGTTATGATGTTTCAACTTTTCCCAGACGCGCACTTGGCGTCTTTTGCTTATCGCTTTGAGCACCATCTTTATTGCTCAGCGACCTCTAATTTTTGTGCTTGAAATTGATAATATCGTATTTTTGCGAATCCTTCTAAAAACTACAAATCAAACTTGCGCAATATGCAAACTTTGCGAATCGGCGTTACTCAATGTTCAAAAACCCCACAATACATCAATTGGTTGAAAGATGGCGAAAAATTTGGCTATCAGCTCGAGTGCATTGAGCTGCCTTTCAAAGGCAGCCACACCGACGCGCTTTTGAAGCAAAATCTTGATGCCTTACATCACCTTGATGCGATTGTCTTCACGGGTGGTGAAGATGTTGAGCCAAAACGGCTTGGCGTTGTCTTGAGCCCAGAAGAACTCTCTTACTTCGATATTGTCTCTGAACCTGAGCGCGATGAGATGGAATGGGCACTTGCAGAGGCGAGTTTGGAGCGGCGCTTGCCCATTTTTGGCATCTGCCGTGGCATGCAGCTCATCAATGTGGTAATGGGCGGCACGCTTTACTTGGATATTGACAAACAAGGCGCATCGCCGCAAACCCACAAGAAGTTCGACCCAGAGCATAGCCGCTATCATGCCGTTACGCTCGAGAAAAACTCACTGCTCTACGAACTAATAGGCGAAACCTACACGGATTTTGTCAGTTCACGTCATCACCAAGGTATTGAGAAAATCGGTCATGGCTTGAAGCCAGTTGCGTACTCACCTGATGGTATCATTGAAGCGTTAGAATCTTCTGCACCTGAACAAACGATTTTGCTTGTGCAGTGGCACCCTGAACGCATGTGGCTTGAAGCGCGGCGCGACCACAGACCTGAATTCAACAATGCATTTTCAGAAAATTTGCTCAAAGGCTTTCTTTCATTTCTGGCAGAGAAAAAAGTTCAACCTGCATAAGCGTAGCCCACTTTGAAAGAGCACTGGAATATTTTCTTGATTGCTGTCATGTTCCTAACCCGTATCCCTGTTGGTAAGTGGATAGACTATGAACAGGGATTGCTGGCGCGCTCGACGCTGTATTTTCCGCTTGTTGGTGCCGGTGTAGGTATGATCGCTGCCGGTGCGTTGTGGTTATGCGCGCTGGCCTTCCCGCTCTCGCTTGCCGTGTTGTTATCCATGCTGACGACAATTCTTGTTACAGGTGCATTTCATGAAGATGGGCTTGCCGATAGCGCTGATGGCTTTGGGGGCGCTGCTGAAAAAGCGCGTGTGCTGGAGATTATGCGCGATAGTCGTATCGGCACTTTTGGCGCAATTGCCCTCTGGTTTTTACTTACGGCAAAGTGGATACTGCTCACACACCTCTGTGAGCTGCGCCTTGAAACTGCAATGCTATCGCTCATTATCGCCCATTCAGCGGGGCGATGGTCTAGCCTTTGGCTTATTTGGCGCTTGGAGTATGTGCGCGCAGAATCTGCTACGGCTAAACCTTTTGCCAGCAGCGTTACTCCACGTCGGTTTTGGCTTGCATCGTCAGCATTTGTGCTCATTGCGTTGCTTTGCTTTAACTGGCTTGCTTTTTTTATCGTCATCGCTGCTTTTGTCGTGAGTGCCTTTGCTGCAGGCTTTTTCAAACGCAGGATTGGAGGCATTACAGGCGACACTCTGGGTGCAGCCAATCAGATTGTCGAACTTTCGTTATATTTCGTAATTTTGACTTTTGAGAACGCTTCAAAAACCTTGATGCCAGAATGGAAGTTTTTTTAGTGCGCCATACAGAAATTGAGCAGAATGGCGAAGCGCGATGCATTGGTCAAACCAATGTGCCGCTCTCTGAGCTTGGCAAACAGAACATTCACCTCGTTGCAGCTCGATTGGTTGCCCTAAAACCTGATTTAATCATTTCAAGCGATCTGGATCGCTGCCTTGCCCTTGCAGAGTCTGCTTCCAGTCAACTTGGGCTTTCAGTTGAAACCTCACGCTCATGGCGCGAAGTAGATTTTGGTCAATGGGAAAATCGGACTTGGGAAGATATTGAGCGCAACGATAGCCTTGTCTTGCAAGCGTGGATGAAAGATTTTGTGCGTGTTACACCGCCTGATGGTGAATCATTTCAATCACTGCACTACCGCATCGGTCTGCAAATGGATTTGCTTTTGCAACGCCCTGAACAGCGCGTTGTGATTGTTACGCATGCTGGACCGATTCGCGCCGCACTCTGTCATGCTATTGGCTTACCGCTTCAACGCGCCTTCTCGGTCGATGTTGCCTTTGGTGGCATCATGCACTTGCAGCACAACAATGGTCAATGGTCGCTACACGGTCTGAACAACTAGTCTTCTTGTGCAAATCTTTGCGCCGAATTCACTTGTCTTTGCGTTTCGGTCTTTTGCAGCTCTTCATCTTTGCACTGCCCTTTCTTTTTCTGAACCTTTCGTGTAAAAAAAGTCAAGAGCACAGCGCATCACCCAAACCTATTGTTGTAGCTATTGCAAACGACTTTGATCATCTCAATCCGCTGCTGATTCAGCTCTCGCTCTCACGCGAGGTCTGCATCCAAGTCTTTCCTAAATTGGTTCTTGCCGACTTTGATGAAGCCACTGGCGAAGTGCGCTACTCACCTTGTCTTGCTACACGCTGGGAATTTTCTGATGATGGCAGGCGCGCTACATTTTACTTGCGCAGTGATGCAGAGTGGGACGACGGTCAGCCCATTACTGCCGCCGACCTCAAATTTTCTTATCAACTTTATGCACACCCTGCTGTTGCCAGCACACGTCAGCAGTATGTTCAAGACTTGCTGCGCGACCAAAATGGCAATATCGATTTTGAGCGCGCTGTTCAAACCCCGAACGATACCACACTTATTCTCACTTTTAATAAGCCGCTCGCCCCGCTCATCATTTTAGATCACTTCTACGACCTGATGCCAGTTGCAAAGCACATTTTCGAAAAGATTGATCCGAAGGATTTGCGAGCAAAGTCTGCAGAGTTAGCAATCGTGGGCGGCGGTCCTTTCAAAGTTGAAAAATGGGAACGGCAAAAATCACTTGTGCTGGTCTCAAATCCACGCTCCGTTTTGCCACATCCTGCAAAAGTGCAGCGCATCGTTTTTCGCATTATTCCAGAGTATGCAACACGTCTTGCCGCCTTTAAAACCGGTGAAGTCGACGTGATTATGTCCGCTGGCGGTATTAGTCCAAAAGATCTTGGCGAAGTGCAGCAAAACCCTAATCTCGATGTGCTAGCAGTGCGCGCCCGCAGTTTTGACAGCATTGTCTGGCTTACAATCGATGGTGAGGCTTATCGTACCAGCAGTAAAATCGTACCTAATTTTTTCTTTGGCGATAAACGCGTGCGTCAAGCTATGACTTACGCAATCAATCGTCAGGCTATTGCAGAGGGCTTCATGGGCAAAGATCGTGCAACCATTGTCAATACCTCTCTTTCACCTGCCTACAAAAGCATTTTGCATCCATCATTGCACCCTTACGACTACAATCCTCAAAAAGCCCTTGAACTGCTTCGTGCTGCTGGCTGGCAGCGTGGCAAATCTGGCACACTAGAAAAAGATGGCAAACCCTTTGCTATCACACTGGCTTACCCTGCTGGCAATCAGCGCCGCATGTACGCCGCCACCGCTATTCAACAAAACCTCAAAGAAATTGGCATTGAGTGTACGCTTTCTGCTGCTGAAGCCGTTGTCTTTAATGACAATCAAAATCAATTGCGCTACGATGCCGCCCTCTCTGGTCTTTCTGCAGAAACTTTACCGTTTCAACTTACAATTTGGAACTCCGACTTTAAGAATACGCCCTTTAATTCCTCTTGCTTTCAAAACGCACGATTGGATACGCTGTGCCAACGCCTCACTGAACCCCTTCCCGCTGACACCGCCCTCCGATACTGGCACGAATACCAAGAGATTCTGCATGATGAACAACCGCGAACTTTTCTTTACTACTATGATGAACTGCAAGGCTTCAACAAGCGCATTAGGAATGTCAAAGTAAACATGCTTGCCGTTCTGATTAATGCACACGAATGGGAAATCAAGTAATTGACTTGCTCTCACTTGATTTATCTCTTTAGCAATGAGCAGGATGTGGAGCAGGCTTGTAGCAATGTGGTCCCTGCAGGACTTGAACCTGCGACCAAGCGATTATGAGTCGCCTGCTCTGACCAACTGAGCTAAGGGACCATTTGCCTAAAGTCTGAAGGAAGTGTAAAGATAATTTTTGCAACTTGCTTCTACAAGGAAAAGTAAGACACTATGCTGGCGGCATCAAGGCAATGTTTTCACGCAGCGCATAAAGTGATCCCCTCGGCGTTAGGCGGCTTTCAATGAGCGCAAAGGCATCCACATGCTGTCTGCCAAGTTTTACAGGTTTTAAGGTTTGTGCTGCTTTAGCCAAGCCGCTGAGATGATAACCTTGGCGAACTCGTCCGATAGTTACATGTGCTGCAAACTTGCGTGTCTCTTTTGGGAAGCCTCTTTCGGTGAGTCGGTCATTGATAGAAGCAGCAAGACTAGCTAAATATGGCGCTCCTTCCTCTACGCCTATCCAGAGAATTTGTGGATGCGCAAGAGAAGGAAAAGCGTTGAACTCACACAACGCAATGTCAAAAGCCCCAACAGTTGCTGCCTCATGCAGCGCTTCTGTAAGTGCAGGCAACTTTTCTGCGCTCACTGTGCCCAAGAATTTTAGAGTCAGATGCAAATTTTCTGGCTGAACCCATTTGACTGCTGCCGACATGCTTGGACACGCTTCGCTCAATGCAGCACAAAAGCGTCTTACAGCCTCACGCAGCGAGACTTCTAAAAAAATTCCAACAAAAAGTCGCATCGTTTCTCAATAAGGAAGAGCTAAAATTTAGCTAAGCTAAAAATTTAAATTTTCCTTGTCAAAGGCGTAAATTCAGCAGAGTTTCTAAGGGCATACAACCCAGTTTATACTAATTATCCATCATACTGGCAGCACAAGGCATTTCTCTGCTGGCGCTCTAGTTTACCTTGCGTTTATGCTAAGTATGTTTGTTAGCCTGGCATTAAAGTTTTTCCAGAAAAATGATGAGCAGTGAAGCTTTAGAATTGCAATTGCAATCTGCCGTTAGCAACACCTTAAGAGTTGATGTGCTCAATGCGCTTGCATGGCAAATTCGACACTCTGACCCAAGGCGTGCATTGACACTTGCTGAAGAAGCCTATAGGCTTTCTACAGCAGAGCATTATGCCAAAGGGATTGCTTACAGCCTGCGTAACAAAGGCACGTTCTTGGCGATGCTTTCTTGCTACAGTGAAGCCCTTACCGTCTCGCTTGAAGCGGTTGAACACTTTGCTGCAATGAATGACTTGGACGGCAAAGCCTCTACACTCAACACGCTGGGCGTTATTTACACCGACCTGAGCGACTACGAAAAAGCACTTCACTACTACGATGAAAGCCTGAAACTCTTCGAGGACATCGGCGACCAGCACGGCGAAGTGATGACGATTATGAACATTGGCTCGATTTATCAAGAGTTGGGCGATTACAATCAAGCGTTAGGATATTTTTGGAAAGTCTCAGTATTAGCCATGTGCTGAATAGCCATAACATCGAAGCCAACGCTCTTAACCATATCGGCGAAGTCTATGCGGCTATGCAAAAGCCAAAGCAAGCCTTAGAGTATTTCAAGAAGGGATTAGAGGTTGTGCAAGCCATGGACTTGCGCCGCACCGAGAGCGTCATCTTGCTCAATTTGGGCAAAGCCTACATTGCTCTTGGCGATCCTGAAAATGCGCTGTCTTTTATGATGCAAAGCACGCAGTTTGCACGCGAATTAGGCGATAGGCGCATTGAGGCTGAAAGTCTCGGGTGCGTGGGTATGCTTTATCGTGGGCTCAACGACCTTAAAAAAAGCCGAGCACCGTTTTCTGCAAGCCTTGCACATTGCTCAGGAAATTGGGGCAAAAGACTTAGAGTATTGTTACCACCTTGAGCTCTCCGAGATTTTTGAGACGATGGGCGATTTGAAAGCGGCATTAGCGCACTACAAAGCGTTTCACTGTGTCAAAGAAGAAGTTTTTGGAGAAGAAGCCAGCAAGCGGGTACGCCGTGTTACGATTGAGCGCGAAGTAGAAAAAGCGCAGCGCGAAGCTGAACTGGTAAGAGTGCGCAACTTAGAACTTACTAAAGCCAACAAAGCGCTCGAGGAAGCCAACCACCTTAAAACCGAACTCTTGGGCATTGCCGCACACGACCTCAAAATCCGCTTTTTCGATTATGACTTTTGCCGACATGTTGCTCGATCCCGCCTCACCTATGGCAGAAAGACCGGCGCAGGTTCTTTCGCTTATCAAAGACCTTGCTCATCGTATGCATCACATCATCAATGACTTGCTCAATAGCATGACAATTGAGAGCGGCAAGGTCAAACTTAACTTGCGTCTGCTGGATTTAGGTCAACTGGGTGCATTGCTGGTAGCCATCTCATCGGTACGCGCTGAACAAAAAGGTCAAACCTTGACCAGCCACATTGAGCAAAATTGTATTGTGGAAGGTGATGAAGAGCGCTTAAAAGAAATTATTGATAACCTTATCAGTAACGCTATCAAGTACTCACCACATGGTAAAGCCATTGACGTGCGCATCTATCATCGTGAAAAGTGGGTTGTGTTTGAGGTCAGAGATGAAGGACAAGGTTTTTCGCAGGACGAGAAGGAGAAACTCTTCAAGAAGTTTCAGCGTCTGACGGCAAAGCCCACTGGCGGTGAATCTTCAACGGGACTTGGCTTAGCCATCGTTAAGCAATTAGTCGAAATGCATGGCGGCAGAGTCTGGGCTGAATCAGAAGGACCTGGGAGAGGCAGTACGTTTGCATTTGAACTTGCGCAGGCTGAAGTAGAATGAACACTAAGCTACTCTAACATCCAGTACACACGCGTCTTAGGGGTGTTAGCCGCCCCTACATGTGCTAGATTTCCACTCAAGCCCCAACTTTCGTTTCGCAGTGCTCAGTGAGCATGATTTCAAAATCATGCTTTTTTCCTATCTTAGTGTAAAAATTACACTAAAAGAGACTTTATAGCGTGCCATATACTTACGCTTATCCGCGCCCGGCGCTTGCAGTCGATTGTGTCGTATTTGGCTATGATGGTGCCGATCTAAAACTTCTCTTAATTGAGCGTGCTAAAGAGCCATTTAAAGGCGCATTTGCTTTGCCCGGCGGATTTATCAAAATGAATGAAACGCTCGATGACGCTGCAAAACGCGAACTCTGGGAAGAAACGAGCGTCAAAAATGTGTTTTTGGAACAACTCTATACCTTCGGTGCCCCAAAGCGCGACCCAAGAGATAGAGTCATTTCAGTTGCTTACTATGCTCTTGCGCGGCTCGCGCATCACAGGCTCAAAGCCCGCAGCGATGCGCGACATGTAATCTGGCATCCTATTCATAACATTCCCAAACTTGCTTTTGACCATAACCTTATTGTTCAAACCGCTATCGCACGCCTTCGCAGCAAGGTTACCTATCAGCCTATCGGCTTTGAGCTCTTGCCTAAAAAATTTACCCTAACTGAATTACAACGCTTCTATGAAGCGATTTTAGGACACGAACTCGATAAGCGTAACTTTCGCAAGAAGATATTGAAGTTTGGCATCTTAGAGCCTCTCGGTGAATATCAAGAAGGTGTGGCGCACCGCAAAGCGGAGTATTATCGCTTCAATAAAAAGAAATATGATGCACTTGCAAAGTCAGGTTTTTATTTTGACTTGCAGAATTTTGTAGCCTAGCAAAAGCCTTATGTTCCTGAGCAGAGACCGAATCAGAAGCTCAGACTTAGCTTTTTAATTGCATGAATTAAACTTGCATGAATTAAACTTGAGGGAAACGACATGACACTACACAACTTGATTCTTCTGACAGATTCCTACAAAATCAGCCATTACAAGCAATATCCGCCGAAAACGGAAAATGTCTATTCGTATTTTGAGTCACGTGGTGGGCGTTTCAAAGAAGTGGTTTTTTTCGGACTGCAGTATTATCTCAAAGCCTATCTGGCAGGAGAAGTTATCACTAAGAAAAAAATTGATGAGGCTGAAGAATGTTGCGCTGCGCACTTTGGCAACGCCTTTGTTTTTAACCGCACAGGTTGGGAGTATATCGTCGATGCACACAGAGGTCGTTTGCCTGTTAGAATCAAAGCGGTGCCCGAGGGGTTTGTTGTGCCCACACAAAATGTGCTCATGACGGTTGAAAACACAGATATGAATTGCTACTGGCTTACAAACTACTTAGAAACGCTGCTTGTGCAAGTCTGGTATGGCTGCACTGTCGCTACACAGTCGCGCGAGATTAAACGCTTGATTTTGGATTACCTTGCTGAAACTGGTAGCCCTGACCTTATCGATTTTAAGCTGCACGATTTTGGGTTCAGAGGTGTCTCTTCAGTTGAATCGGCGATGATAGGCGCTGCCGCACACCTTGTTAATTTTGCGGGAACGGATACGTTGCCCGGCTTGCTGTTGATTCGCAATTATTATGAGAGCCAAGCGATGTTTGGCTTCTCAATTCCTGCTGCTGAGCATAGCACCATTACATCGTGGGGCAAAGAAAACGAAGTACAAGCATTCGAGAACATGCTGCGCCAATACCCGACTGGTACAATTGCCGTCGTGAGCGATTCTTACGATATCTACCACGCTTGTGAGCATCTCTGGGGCGAAGTCTTGCGTCAAGACGTGCTCTCGCGTGATGGCACCCTTGTCATTCGTCCCGATTCAGGCAACCCGAAAGATGTCGTGCTGCGCGTTGTAGAAATTTTAGGTGAAAAGTTTGGTTATGAACTTAACCGCAAGCAGTTCAAAGTCTTACATCCCAAAGTGAGAGTCATTCAGGGCGACGGCGTCAATTACGACACCATTGCTGAAGTTTTAGAGACACTCAAGCAGCATGGATGGTCAGCCGATAATATCGCATTTGGAATGGGCGGTGCACTGCTGCAGAAACTCGACCGCGATACACAGAAGTTTGCTTTCAAATGCAGCAGCATCACGATTCAAAACGAAATGCGTGACGTCTTCAAAAGTCCAATCACTGACAATGGCAAGCAGTCTAAGCGCGGACGATTGAAACTTGTCAAAAGCGGCGATACCTTCAAGACCGTTAGCCAACACGAGAGCGGCGAAGATATTTTGCAGACTGTTTTTGAGAATGGCGAAATTGTGCGACAGTATTCGTTTGAGGAAGTAAAACGAAATGCTGTACTGCCACTTCCTGTCAATCTTTAGGCAAGCATGTTGAAAAGTCCATACCTGCGCTTCAATCAATCTCTATCAACACGCATTATGAGTGCATTAGGAATTGTCGAAACAAAAGGATTTGTCGGTGCCTTAGAGGCAGCCAACGCGATGCTCAAATCGGGAAATGTAGAATTTGTCAGCAAAGAATACATTGGCGGCGGTTACGTGGCTGTCATTGTCAAAGGGGAGCAGCCTGCGGTCAAACATGCCGTTGAAGCGGGCGCAATTGCAGCACAGCGTGCTGGTGAACTTATCTCTGCTCATGCGCTTGAAAATCCGCATGAAGATTTGCACAAATTGCTCACCAAAGTATAGCGCCATGCTGCACGAAGTCCGCCCTTCACACACAGCAAGCTATCTTGCAATTAGGATGGTTTTGTCTTGTTATCGATGCGAAATCCCATTTGCGAGGATGTTTCAGGTGCACCGATGATTTTAATTGTGCCAAATGCACTCTCGTATTTTTGAATGTTGTCTTGCAGCGCCAGCAAAAATGACTTTGCGTGTTGCGGTGTCATGACAATTCTTGCACTTACTTTGGCTTTCGCAATGCCGGGCAATACACGTGTGAAATCAATCACAAACTCGGCAGGTGAATGATTGATGAGCACAAAATTAGAGTAAGTCCCTTCTGCCATTTTCTCGTCAATTTCAATGTTGAGTTGAAACGGCTGTTGCGGTTGTGGTTCAGGCGTCATTGGAGTTGTATCGGGTTAAGTTAAGTGAATGTGTTTAGCATCCTTGCAGCAAGCGATGGTTGTCCTATCGCGCTGTCTCAATCTGCGGCATTGCAAGTGCTAGTGCAGCATGCAATTCCTCTATCAAGTCTTCTTTTTCTTCAATTCCAATAGAGAGGCGAATCAAGCCCTCGGTGATACCAAGTTTTCTGCGCTGCTCTACGGGCACAGCGGCGTGTGTCATCTCCCACGGATAGCAAACCAGACTTTCAACGCAGCCTAAACTTTCCGCAAATGTGAAAATCTGTAAGCCTTTGATGAACGCCTCCACACGTGCTCTTGAACCTAAATCCACAGAGACAATACCCCCGAAGCCGCGTGGCATCTGACGCTTTGCTAATTCATGCTGTGGATGCGTGGGCAAGCCCGGATAATAGACTTTTTCAATTCCACCATGTTGTGCAAGAAAATTGGCAATCGCCAGTGCGTTTTCACACTGCTGACGCATGCGCACCGCCAGCGTTTTGACCGAGCGCATTAGTAGCCAGCAATCAAATGGCGATGGCACGGCGCCTACTGCTTTCTGCTGAAAGCAAAATTTGTCGTAGAGCGATTTGTTGTTTGTCATCAACGCACCGCCTACAATGTCGGAGTGCCCGCCTAGATACTTCGTTGAACTATGCAGCACAACATCAGCCCCCAAATCCAATGGGTTTTGTAGATAGGGACTTGCAAATGTGTTATCGACAGCGAGCAACAACCCATGTGCTTTGGCAAGCGTTGCTACAGCGCAAATGTCGGAGAGCCGCAGCATCGGATTTGTTGGTGATTCAAGGTAGATGAGTTTTGTCTTCGGTGTAATCGCCTTTTCGACTGCCTGCAAATCATTTGTATCCACATAAGAAAATGTGATGCCATACCTGGCAAGCACTTGATTGAAATAGCGCACGGTGCCACCATAGAGGTCATCGCCAGCAATGATATGGTCTTGTACTTCAAAGAGGCTCATCAGTGCAGCAAGTGCAGCAAGTCCTGACGAAAATGCATTGCAATACATTGCGTTTTCCAAGCCTGCTAAGACGTGTTCTAACTGAGCACGTGTCGGGTTTTGCGCTCGAGAATACTCAAAGCCACCGCGCGGTTGATTGATACCATCTTGTTTGTATGTGGTTGCCATTGAGAGCATTGGCACCACCGCGCCCGTTTTCTCGTCAGGCTCTTGCGCGTGATGAATTGCACGCGTGCTAAAGCCACAGCGTTTTTTGTCCATGTCCATTTAGCCGATAATAAACCGTTGAAATTTTAAGTTACCAAAAAGCCTGCGAAGCCGAAAGGCAAATGCACTGCTTTGTTTCTCTCGTGCTACTTCAACATAAGGCTTCATGCCGATGCTCTTCTGTTGCGCTCCTCTACGCACAGCGCTAGACAATTTGAGTGTAAAAATGTGCGTTGCTACAAAAAACTTGCGGACGGTTTGAACGTTTTACTCCATACGAGAGTTTCTCGCATTTAGAAGTTACCAGCAGTGTCATTTCCCAAGTATCATAGTCCATAATCGCAGTTCCACGCAAACCATCGTCAGAGATGATTAGACGCACGTTTATTTTTCTTGCGGTTATTCTTTTGATTGCCCTTTTTGCCATTCCTGCTGGCATTTTGCTTGCGCTTACGGTGCCGCTCTTTCTTGTCAGTGTGTTTCCATTGATTGCGATAGGGCTCCTTTACCTCGGGTCTCGGCTCGAAGGACTTTCATGGCTTTTTGATGGTGAGCTTGAACGACCCGCCTCAGCACAGCGTGCACAAAGCGAACCTTCATTCAATCAGGTGATTTTTCAGCGACACACGTTCGTGATTCGCCGCTACGAACTTAACTAAACTTGCTGTCTTAGGATGTAATTGCAGCGATGAGGTCCGACTTGGTGATAATTTCAAATTCACTGTTGCCATCGCCAATGAGCACAGCATTGTCGCGCGTGAGTTCATCAGAGAGTTTTGATAGCGGTGCATTAGGCGGTAGAATTGGAAATGGTTTTTCCATGTAGCCAATCACCTTATTCTGCTTTGCATCTGCTTCGGCAAGCAAGATGCTGAGGATTTTGTTATCGCTAATACTTCCAATCTCTGCGCCATCGGAAATAATCGGGGCTTGAGAGATTTCATATTTTTTCATCAACTCAAACGCTTCAAATAGGGGCGTTTCTGGCGTTACGAAAATCAATTTGCGATTCTTTTTAGTTGCAAGCACATCTGCTGCTGTCATCTGGGATTTATCGTGGCTGAACGATTGCGCAAAATTGTTTTCCTTCATCCACAGGTCGTTATACATTTTGCTAAGGTAGCGCGTACCGGTGTCAGTAATCATCACGACAACAACATCATCTTCGCTCAGTTGCTTGGCGTATTTCATTGCGGCATGCAGTGCTGCCCCAGATGAGCCTCCTGCAAAGATAGCTTCAAGTTTCGAGAGTGCTCGCCCAGCTGAGAATGCATCACCATCACTGACTGCAATAACATCATCGAGCACGTCAAAATCAGCGGTTTCAGGGATGCGACTGCCGCCCATTCCTTCTAACTTCCACAGTCCAATTTCCTCGGGCATCTGTCGCGTCTTGAAATAAGGCGCATAAGCTGACCCCACAGAATCTACACCAATGACTTTGACCTTTGGATTCAACTCTTTCAGTCGCTTAGCGATACCCGAGACCGTGCCACCTGTACCCATTGCCGCAAACACATGCGTTACTTTGCCGTCAGTTTGTTCCCAAATCTCTTGTGCCGTCGTGCGATAATGTACCTCTGGATTTGCTTCGTTGCTAAATTGATTCGGGTAGTAAGAGTTCGGAATTGTCTTTGCTAGGTGCTCTGCTACACTGTAGCAACTTCGTGGATCCTCGGGCTTAACGGCTGTAGGGGTAATGACTACCTCAGAGCCTAAGGCACGCAAAAGATCGATTTTTTCTTGTGAGACTTTATCAGGCATCACCATAATGCACTTGTAGCCTTTCACAGTCGCCACCAGCGCAAGTCCGATGCCCGTGTTGCCCGCCGTCCACTCGATAATCGTGCCGCCCGGTTTGAGTAGCCCGTTTTGTTCGGCATGTTCAATCATGCTTAGCGCAATGCGGTCTTTGATACTGCCCCCCGGATTCATAAACTCTAACTTTGCCAGCATCACAGGCTTCAGCGATTTGGTGATGCGATGCAGTCGTACCATTGGCGTCTGCCCGATGGTATCAAGAATGCTATTTTTCCACATGCTGTATTGCGCAAAAAACTTTCTGAAAAGCTATTTTTAAAAATGCGCTAAAGATTGCGTCTTTCCGACTTTAGCTCGGAAAGTTAAACATTGCTTGCTCGTCTGCAAACGTTTTTTTGGTGGGCAATACTCAATACAGCGTACCGACGCTCACTTGCTTTACATCAGTGCGACAAAGAAACCAATCACCACCTTTTTGGCGTTTGATCTTGCAAGCCGTTCAAGCATCATCTCAACACACATCACATGCCTCAAAAGACGCTTGTCTGGTTTCGAAACGACCTGCGCTTGCACGACCACGAAGCACTTACACGTGCTCTTGCTGAATCCAGCGAAGTTATCTTGCTCTACTGCTTCGATGAGCGTCAGTTTGGTAAGCTCCCCTCTGGATTTGCAAAGACGGGAAAATTTCGTGCAAAGTTTTTGCTCGAGAGCGTCGCTGATTTGCGCCAATCTATTCGTGAGCGTGGCGGCGAACTTCTTGTGCGTGTCGGCAAGCCTGAAGAAATTATCGCAAGCCTTGCTCAGTCGCTTGGCATCTTATGTGTGTATTTTCATCAAGAAGCAACAGATGAAGAGCTGCGCGTTGAAGCCGCTTTGAGAAAAAACCTTCGCACGCTTGGCGTCAGCACAAAAGAATACTGGGGCAGCACGCTCTACCACAAAAACGACTTGCCAATGTCGATTGAGCGTCTTCCTGATGTTTTCACGCATTTTCGCAAGCAAGTCGAAAAGCATGCGCGTGTGCGCGCACTTTTTCCAACCCCAACACGCTTGAAGTCTGTCGTAGAAGTTGAAGCTGGCGAACTTCCCACGCTGCACACTTTTGGACTGGAAGAGCCGCAAGTTGACGCGCGCGCTGTGCTTCATTTCAAAGGAGGCGAGAGCGAAGGCTTGAAGCGCCTTGACGAATACATCTGGCAAAAAGATCTGCTCAAAACCTACAAAGAGACACGCAACGGGCTTATCGGCGCAGATTATTCTTCAAAATTTTCGGCTTGGCTTGCTCATGGCGCGCTTTCACCGAGAAAAATCTACGATGAAGTTAAAAAGTATGAAGCCCAGCGCGTTGCTAATGACTCAACTTACTGGCTCATTTTTGAACTTGTCTGGCGCGATTACTTTCGCTTCATTGCGCTCAAATATGGCAACCGCATTTTTCACAAATTCGGCATCCAAGGCAAACCTAAAAAATGGGGACGCGATAAAACCGCCTTTCAAAAATGGGTATCGGGAACAACTGGTCAACCGTTCATTGACGCCAACATGCGTGAGCTGGCTGCAACAGGCTTTATGTCGAACCGTGGTCGGCAAAATGTAGCCAGTTACTTGGTGCGCGATTTGAATGTAGATTGGCGTTGGGGGGCTGAATACTTTGAATCCATCTTGATTGATTACGATGTGTGCAGCAACTATGGCAACTGGAACTATGTTGCTGGCATTGGCAACGATCCACGCGAAGACCGTTACTTCAACCCGAAGCGACAAGCGGAGATGTATGATGCTAATGCGCAGTATATCAAGTTGTGGATTCCTGAACTTCAAGCCTTTAGCGCCGCACACATTTTTGAAGCCCATGCGTTGCCCTATGTCTAAATGTCGTTTTCTTCTTTTTCAGTTGTTGCGTCATCTATGGGTACGGGATAATTGCCGCTAAAGCAAGCTGTGCAGTAACTGCCTTGTTCATCTTCATACTTTGGCACGCTGTTAAGTAAGCCCTTATGTGAAAGATACGCTAAGGAATCAACGCCAAGTTCTTCTCGAATTTTCTCAATGTTGCCGCCAAATTGATATGCAATGAGTTTGTCGCGCGTTGGAAAATCCATTCCGTAGAAGCAGGGGTTGACGATAGGCGGGGAGCTAATACGCATGTGAATTTCTTTTGGATGCGCTTCGCGCAGGAGTTGCACGAGCATCTTGGATGTTGTACCACGTACAATAGAGTCATCGACAACCACGATGCGACGATTCTTCAGAATTCCGCGCACGATGTTGTATTTGGTACGCACTTTGAGTTGCCGATCAGCTTCACCCGGTTGAATAAATGTGCGCCCGATGTAATGATTGCGGATTAAGCCGATTTCAAGGCGTGCTGGTGAGCCGTGCTTGTTGCTTTCTGTAACGAATCCTAGTGCCGCTGTGTTGGATGAATCAGGCACGCTAATAACCGTAACATACTTTTCATCTTCTTTAGGCGAAACCCCTGCTTCAAGCGAGAGATTTTTGCCCAACTTACGGCGCACTTTATCGACAGATTCGCCGAAGACGATGCTGTCAGGACGCGAAAAATAGACATACTCAAAAATACATCGTGCTTTGCGTGCTGATTTTGGTAAATGCATGCTCTTATATTCGCCTGTCTCGACGGTATGCTGGTCAATCATCAAAATTTCTCCGGGTTCAATTTCACGCTCATACTTTGCTCCAATCAAGTCAAACGCGCAGGTTTCACTGGCAAGTAAGTAAGCTGGTTTTGTCTTTCTGTCAGTGGGTTTTTTATACCAAGTGCCAGCGGTCGAAAACCGAGCGGATCGCGCGCTGCAATGAGCGCCCCATCGGTAAGAATCACAAGGGAATATGCGCCCTGAACTTGCAAGAGCGCATCATAAATGCGTTCAAGCGTCGTTTCAGCTTTACTGCGTGCAATAAGGTGCAAGATGACTTCAGTGTCGGAGGTTGCTTGAAAAATCACGCCATCCTCTGAGAGTTTTTGCGCAAGGCACGTTGATTGCTCAGATTCCCATTGTGCCCAAGCGCGAGGTGTCCACCTTTGTAATTGACTGAAAAGGGTTGAATGTTTTGTGGCGTTTTTGCCGAGCCCGCAGTAGAATAGCGATTGTGCCCGATAGCGGCTCGTCCTTTGAGCTGCTCAAAAATTTTTCGTCTCGGAAACTTCTGCGACAAGCCCAAGTCCTTTGTGCGTACGGAACACGGGTTTTTGTCGTTCTGCATCAAAGTCAGAGACCACGATGCCGGCGCCTTCCTGCCCGCGGTGTTGCAGTGCATATAAGCCATAGAAGGCATCAATTGCGGCTGTAGGAGAGTTATAGACCCCAAAAACACCACACATTCTCGTTTTCTTTGTTCAAAAGTTGATTAATTGCGTTTGTATCGACCGTGCCGATATGTATTTCTTACACTCAAAAAAAAGATGATCATTGCAACGAGTGCTACAAGATAGGACTTTGAAGTGAGCAGAGAAAAATCACTACGAAATTTCAGGAGCCCAAAGCCGCCAAAGAGTGCAAGCACCAAGAAAGTGCTCGCAAGTAGAAATACGGCATTTTTCGCACTGCTATCTTTGTAGGAGCGACTGCGACGAAACATGATAAACGCAGCATAGCCAAACAGCACCAGCCACAACAAGAGATGCACACTAAGGGCAAAGAATGAAAACCGGCTCAGCACAGGAATGAGGGTTTCAGTTTTGAAAGGCAGCGGTGGCGCCAGCGTCACGACAAGCATATCAATTCTGCTCGGGGCAATTTCAGCCACTTTCATTTTGTAAAGTAGCCACTTCCAAAACCACTCGTTGTAGAGCGCCGTAATCACTAGGAACAACAGCATTAGACTCATGGCAAAATAAATGTCGTAACTTTTTCTGGAGCGTGTAAAACCGATAGCGAACATAAATGCAAAATAGACAAACCACAGCAGTGAAATCTGCCAGCCCAGCCAGTAGAGTTGACCATAGCTGCCAGCAGCTAGCACACCTGACACCGCTAGTGACGAGATAATGAAAAACACACCTTTGGATGCAAGACAAAGTAGTGCCAACGCTGCAAACTGCAGTGCCCGTGCTTGCAGCTTGTCAATGCTTTTGAGGCGATTACTGCGACGGTAGAGCAAATAGGCAAAAACAGTCCCAAGAAAAATGAGTAAAAGTGATACAAAAAATTGCAACGACAACTCTGGTGAGAGCATTTGGTCGAGCCAATATGACACGGCTGATTGCTCAGATAAGCGCAGTGAATCTTCTGTGGCTTTAAGTTCAGAGAGTCGACGAAGAGAATCTCTGAGAAGGTATTCTTTGTCAGGCATTCTGGCGTTTTTGCGTCAGAGTTATCGGCATATCTGCGCTGCTTTGAGAAAAAGGGGTACTTGTGGAGCTAAGGAGATTCGAACTCCTGACCTCTTCAATGCCATTGAAGCGCTCTACCAACTGAGCTATAGCCCCGAAAGGAAATACAAAGATACAACGATTTTTTTCTTATGCAAAGCTTCTCATGCAAGCCTCGCTCTTTGAAGCAAAATTCACGACGTATTTGTTACTATCTTTAAAGAATTGCTCAAAGCTCAGGCATAGCTTGACGGCAAATCCAAGTTATCCAAGTTTGTTGCATCGCACAACCAATCATCACGCTCATGAGATACAATTTCACTGAAATTGAAAAAAGTGGCAAACTTACTGGCAAACCCATCAGACTTTCCGTGTAACGGAAGACGAAACAAAGCCCAAGTATTATGTTCTCGATATGTTTCCCTACCCCAGTGGCAGTGGGCTGCATGTCGGACACCTTGAAGGTTATACGGCAACAGATATTTTTGCGCGCTTCAAACGCCACAAAGGGTTCAATGTCTTGCATCCGATGGGATGGGATGCCTTTGGCTTACCTGCTGAACAGTATGCCATCAAAACCGGTACACACCCGCGCATTACAACGGAACAAAACGTGCAGAGCTTTAAGCAAACCTTGATGCGCTTCGGTTTTTCCTATGATTGGTCGCGCGAAATCAATACAACCGACCCAGACTACTACAAATGGACACAATGGATTTTTCTCAAACTCTATGAAAAAGGCTTAGCCTACACAGCAGAAGTGCCTGTCAATTGGTGTGTCGAGCAGCGTGTTGTCCTAGCAAATGAAGAAGTCGCAGAATATGTCGAAAAAGGCTTCACCGTCCTTCGCAAGCCCTTGCGCCAGTGGGTCTTGAAAATTACGGCATACGCTGAACGCTTGCTTCAAGATTTAGACGAGCTTGATTGGAGTGAGAGCATCAAAGACATGCAACGCAATTGGATTGGCAAAAGTGAAGGCTGCGAGATTGATTTTCAACTTGAAAACTCTCCTAAAAAAATCACGGTCTTTACCACGCGCCCCGATACACTTTTTGGCGCAACATACATAGTGCTCTCACCTGAGCATCCGCTTGTCGATCGCATCGTTAGCCCAGCACAACGCGCAGCTGTAGAACACTATCGCACTGAAACTGCTAAAAAAAGCGACTTGGAGCGCACCGATTTGCAAAAAGAAAAAACAGGAGTGTTCACGGGTGGCTATGCCATCAATCCTGCTACCCAATCTGCGATTCCAATCTGGATTGCCGATTATGTTTTGATGAGTTATGGCACAGGCGCTATTATGGCTGTCCCTGCACATGATGAGCGTGACTGGGAATTTGCAAAGAAATTTGGTTTGCCAATTAAAGAAGTGGTACACTCACCGCACAGCGTCCAAGAGCAAGCGTTCGTCGGTAAAGATGCTCCTTGTGTTAATTCTTCAAACGATGAAGTCTCCCTTGACGGCTTAGTTTTCAAAGATGCCTTCGAGAAAATCGTTTCATGGCTTGAATCAAAGGGGATGGGACGGCGCAAAGTCAATTACAAGCTGCGCGACTGGGTTTTCTCACGTCAGCGTTATTGGGGCGAGCCGATTCCCATGAAATACTACCAAGATGAAAACGGCGAATACACAATTTTGCGACCCGAAACGAACTTGCCATTACTCTTGCCTGACGTAGAAAAGTATGAGCCTTCTGGCACAGGCGAATCGCCACTTGCCACTATCACACACTGGCTCTACGGTGAAGATGAGTACGGCAAATTCCGCCGTGAAACAAACACCATGCCTCAATGGGCTGGCAGTTGCTGGTATTACCTTCGATTCAAAGATGCACATAACAATCATCAACTGCTTTCACCTGAAAAAGAGAAATACTGGGGTGCCGTTGACCTCTATGTCGGCGGAGCCGAACATGCAGTTTTGCATTTGCTTTATGCACGGTTCTGGCACAAAGTGCTCTTCGACTTAGGTATTGTTTCAACCAAAGAGCCCTTCCAAAAGCTCTTCAATCAAGGTATGATTCTGGGTGAAGATGGCGAGAAAATGTCCAAATCGCGTGGCAATGTCATTCCTGCTGACAAAGTGCTCGCTGAACATGGCGCTGATGCCGTCAGACTATACGAGATGTTTTTAGGACCGCTTGAACAAGTTAAACCTTGGAGTACCAAAGGCATTGAAGGCATCTCGCGCTTTTTGGGCAGAGTCTGGCGCCTGGTCTTCAAATCGCATGAAACGCCCGAGCATGATATTATTGTCGACGATACACCCATGAGCGCAGAGATTGAGCGTATGATGCACAAAACGATTAAAAAGGTTAGCGAAGATTGTGAGAATTTGCGGTTCAATACGGCGATTGCTGCCATGATGGAGTTTGTCAATCTCTTGACCAAAGAAAATTGTCATAACCGCATCGCCATTGAAAACTTGCTTTTGATGCTCTCCCCTTTTGCGCCTCATATCGCCGAAGAACTCTGGCAAGCGCTGGGACATACGACCTCGATTGCCAACGAGCCTTATCCGACTTATGACCCAGAATTAGCGAAAGATGATGTGGTTACGATTGCCGTTCAAGTCAGTGGGAAATTGCGCGGCACCTTTGAAGCCCCTGTTGGCATTACTAACGAAGAACTCATTGCACGCGCTATGCAAGTCGACACCGTGCAAAAGTTTATTGATGGCAAAGAAATTATTAAGAAAATCGTTGTGCCCAATAAACTCGTCAACTTGGTGGTTAAGCCGTAGTCAGTTCATTTACGCTGTGCAAACTTAGACATCCTAAAGCATGAGTGCAGAAGTTCACACGCCGTTGGCTTCTCAGACCAGCCGAGCTGTAAATGGGATTTTCATCAAAGGGGCAAGAACACACAACCTCAAAAATCTTGATGTTGTTATTCCGCGCAATAAGCTGGTTGTCATCACAGGCGTCAGTGGCTCAGGGAAATCTAGCCTTGCTTTCGACACGCTGTATGCGGAAGGGCATCGCCGGTATGTGGAATCGCTCTCTGCTTACATTCGCCAGTTTCTCGAGCGCATGCAAAAGCCTGATGTAGATTTTATCTCTGGCATCGCGCCTGCTATTGCAATTGAACAGAAAACCATTTCTAAAAATCCACGCTCAACCGTTGGTACAGTTACGGAAATCTATGACTACCTGCGACTGCTCTTTGCACGCATTGGGAAAACCTATTCACCCGATACACATGAAATGGTGCTCAAGCACTCGCCCGAAGATGTCTTGATTCAAATGCGGCTTTTGGAAGAAGGCATCAAGTTCTACATCTGCTTTCCCTTTCCGCATCACAAAGACGAAAAGAAAAAAAGACCGCACGCTCACAGAAGAAATCCAAACCCTCAAACAAAAAGGCTTTTACCGTATTGTTCATGGAAAAACCCTTTTAGATGTCAGTCGTCCAGACGATGAAAAAAATTGCTTGCACTTGCAAAGAAAGAGCAAGAAAAGTTGCTTGTGCTGGTCGATAGGTTAGTTCTCAAACACAACGATGAGACTTTCTCACGCATCACGGAAGCTGTTGAAACCGCTTTTGCTGAATCGAATGGTTATTGCACCGTGCGTGTTTTGGAAGGCAGAGATTATGTCTTTAGCGATAAGTTTGAACTCAACGGTGTCGAATACGAAGAACCCACGCCTCAGCTTTTTGCGTTTAATTCGCCCTTTGGGGCATGTCCAACTTGTCAAGGTCTTGGGCGTGTGGCTGGCATCGATGAAGATGCAGTGGTGCCGAACAAAGCCTTGTGCTTGCGCGATGGCGCCATCGTCTGTTGGAACTCAGATAAGCATTCTCAGCATTTGCGTGCGCTCATTCGAATCGCACCAAAATATGACCTTCCGCTCGATATGCCCTACAGCAAACTTCCTGCTAGTGCCAAAAACTGATTTGGCAAGGTGCACCGAAAGATGGCTTTCTTGGCATCAACGGCTTCTTTGAAGAAGTTGAAAAAGAAGCGCAATACAAGATGCACTACCGCGTGCTGCTTAATCGCTACCGCGGCTACTCCACTTGCCCCGACTGCGGTGGCTCTCGCTTGCGCAAAGAAGCCTTGTATGTGAAAGTTGCCGGCAAAACGATTTTCGACATTGTGCAAATGAGCATCGCTGAAGCCTATGAGTTTATCAAACACCTTGAAATCTCGCGCTTCGATAAAGAGATTGCACAAACCATTTTGAATGAACTAGAAAAACGCTTGGGCTATCTGGTTGAAGTAGGCTTAGACTACCTGACACTGAATCGTCCCTCGAACACACTCTCAGGTGGAGAGTCGCAACGCATCAACTTAGCAACTTCGCTCGGCTCTTCACTCATGGGCTCCATTTACATTTTGGACGAGCCCTCGATTGGACTGCATCAACACGATTCCGCACGGCTGATTCAAATTCTCAAACGCTTGCGCGATATTGGCAATACGGTTGTCGTTGTTGAGCACGACCGCGAAATTATCGAAGCTGCTGATGAACTCATTGATTTGGGTATAGGTGCTGGTCGCCATGGCGGCTCGCTTGTCTTTCAAGGTCCACCTGCCGACGTGGTACAATCGCCTCATTCACTTACCGGAAAATATCTTTACAACAAACATGCTATTGCTGTGCCTCAACAGCGACGCGCCGTGGATTTTTCAAGGGCAATTGAAATTGAGGGCGCGCTCGAGAATAATCTCAAAAACCTCACGGTCAAATTTCCGCTTGGCGTCATGACCTGTGTAACGGGCGTAAGCGGCTCAGGCAAATCTACGCTGGTGCACGACATTCTCTACTTGGGTTTGCTTAAACAAAAAGTCGGCACCAGTGAAAAAGTTGGCACTCACAAAGCGCTGCGTGGCGCACACCTTGTCGAGAAAGTCGAGATTGTCGACCAGTCGCCAATCGGACGCTCCAGTCGCAGCAATCCAGCTACTTACATGAAAGTCTTTGATGACATTCGCTTGCTGTTTGCCCAAACCCCATATGCCAAAATGAAAGGCTGGGATGCAGGCTATTTCTCGTTTAACATTCCGGGGGGTCGCTGCGAAGCCTGTGCAGGTGAAGGCATTGTTCGCGTTGAGATGCAATTTCTTGCAGACGTTGAAACCATCTGTGAGGCTTGCAACGGCAAGCGCTACAAAAGCGATACCTTGAATGCCCGCTACAAAGACAAATCTATTGCCGATGTGTTGGAGATGACAGTTGCCGAAGCTGCCGAGTTTTTAGCGACCAAAAGAACATCGTAAAAAAACTCAAAATCTTGCAGGAAGTTGGCTTAGATTATTTGCAGCTCGGTCAATCTGGCAGTACACTTTCTGGTGGCGAAGCCCAGCGCCTGAAACTTGCTTATCACATCGCTAGCAGTGAATCCAAAAATAGCTTGTTTATCTTCGATGAGCCGACGACAGGCTTGCACTTTGATGATATTCGAAAACTCATCGCCTGCTTCAATCGACTTCTTGAGCAAAACAACACACTTGTCGTCATTGAACACAATCTTGACCTCATCAAGCAAGCGGACTGGATTATTGATTTAGGACCAGAGGCAGGTGAGCGTGGTGGTGAAATTATTGCGCAAGGCACACCCGAAGAGGTTGCTATGTCAGAGCGCTCCTACACTGCCAAATACCTGCGTGAGTATCTCAAAAAAAGCTAAGCTAATGAGATGCCCAAAAAACTCTCGCTTGCCGAACAAAAGAAGCGTGCCGCGCGCATCAAACTTGTGCTCACCGATAACGACGGCGTCTTGACTGACACCGGCGTCTATTACTCCGAGCGCGGCGAAGAATTAAAGCGTTTTTCTATCCGTGATGGCATGGGTGTGGAGCGTTTGCGTAAACTGGCTGGCATAGAAACGGCAATTATCACTGGTGAGCAATCGGGCAGTGTCAAAAAACGTGCTGAAAAACTTCATCTCCCCTTTCTCTACCTTGGTATCAAAGATAAACGTGCGCATCTTGAGCACATCCTTAAAGAAACATGTTTGAAAGTTGAAAATCTTGCTTACATCGGTGACGATATGAACGATTGGGATATTCTTCACATCATTGGCGAATCGGGCTTGACCGCCTCTCCCAACGATGCACTGCCTGCAATTCGCTCCATTGTGCACTATGTGTGCAAAGCACGTGGTGGATATGGTGCCTTCCGAGATTTTGCAGAGCGGTTGCTTTACCTGCGTGGTGAAAAAAGTGCCATGCGCCCTTGACACTCTCCAAATACTCTACCCTTTACACTTGCTTGCATCTTTTTACAGCCAAAATTGGCATGAACGCAAAAAGGCAGTGTTATGCACTGCCCTGTAGTCGCATGATGGCGCTGTGATAAGCTCTAAACGGATGCCGATACAATATGCATTACTTGATTGAGGTTCATTGTCTCAAAGACCTTTTTGAGGTTCGGATTAGGATTTGCAATTGTGATCTTCGCACCATGCTTTTCGGCTTTGACATGCAAGCGAATCAGCAATCCTACGCCTGAGCTATTTGCAAAAAAGACATTTTTGATATCCAAGATAATGTGTTTGTGCCCAGCTTCAAGCAGGCGCGTTACCTCGTTATAGAGTGGTTGTGACTGCTCGCCGCCCCAGAGATCACCGCTCAGCTCTATTTCGGCACGCAGCGATGACGTTTTAGTGTTCAAAATCAGTGCATTTGTGTTTTCGTCGCTTCGTTGGGAAGCAGCAAAAGTAATCAGAAAAATGCTTTGCATTGTACCTATTGAGTTCAAGAGTTATTTGACAGCTTGCCAATCGCGCGCATAGCGAAAATCAACGCCCAGTGTGCGTGCAGAAAGTTTTGCAATCACTGGTGTCATTCGCTTAAATTGACTGCGCACGACAAGTTGCCTTGTTTTACTCAAAAACGCCGCAGAAGTTCCACTCTTTATGAGTTCTTCATCGGATAGGCGCAAGTCTATCATTTGATAGAGCAATTTATCGACTTCAGCGTACGTGAAGCCAAGCTCATCTTCATCTGTTTGTCCTTCCCAGAGGTCTGCACTGGGCTTTTTATCAATGATGCGCTGCGGTATCTGCAGGTGCTTAGCTAACTGCCAAACTTGCGTTTTGTAGAGATCACCAATCGGATTGATTGCGGAAGCCATATCGCCAAAGAGTGTGCCGTAGCCCAGCAGCAATTCCGTTTTATTGCTTGTGCCTATCACGAGTCGATGATCGCGCATGGAAATATCATAGAGCACAATCATACGCATTCTCGCCATAACATTGCCACGACGCACGTGATTGGCATCAGGCTCTGTTGCAAAATACGCATCAACCATTGGTGTAATATCACGCCGCTCTGAGGCAATGCCTAACTGCGCAATCAGCAATTCTGCATCAGAGAGACTATCGGGGCTACTTGTTTTGTAGGGCATCATCACAGCCAGCACGTTTTCCTTGCCTAATGCACGTGTCGCCAAGGCACACGACACTGCCGAATCCACACCGCCTGAAAGCCCGAGTACAACTTTCTCAAATCCGACTTTGCGCACTTCGCAGCGAATGAAATTGAGCAGAATGTCTTCAACAAGTTGGTAATTCATTGGAGCGTTTTGATAGCGTTAGGGCAAACACTTTCAGCGTCTTATGGCAAGTTCATCTTCCACGATTTGTCCATCGCGCATGACAATTGTACGGTCCGCGATTTGCGCTACATCACTGGCATGGGTGGCAATGATGAATGTCTTTTTTTGCTCACGCGCTAGCTCTTCTACAAGGTCCAAAATTTGTGCCGCATTTTTTGAGTCCAAATTTCCCGTTGGTTCGTCAGCAATAATGATATCAGGATTGTTCATCAAAGCGCGGGCAATTGCGGTGCGCTGCATTTCTCCGCCTGAGAGTTCAAAGGGCTTATGCGACAGCCGATGTGAAAGTCCTACGCGTTCAATGAGCATCAATGCACGCGCTGTGTTTCTTTTTCAGGTAAGCGCGCCAGCGTGCTTGGCAAAAGCACATTTTCCAGTACGGTGAGTGTGGGCATCAAATTGAAGAATTGGAAGATGACCCCAATTTTTTTGCGTCGAAATGCCGTCAGTTCGCGCTCGGTCATCATGCTGATATCCGTTCCATCAATTTTCACGGTGCCGCGCGTCGGTTTGTCAATTGCCGACACAATGTTCAGCATTGTGGTCTTGCCACTGCCCGAACTGCCCATGAGTGCTACAAGTTCGGCCCGCTCAATCTTGAGTGAGACCCCTGCAAGCGCATAGACTGGTGCAGTTTTTTTCGTTGTAGATTTTGACAACGTCTTTGAGTTCAATCATGCCGAAATGAAGAAAACATTGTTCTCAAAACGCCTTGCCTTCTAAAGACGTTCAGTCGAAGTGCGTATCTTACACAAACTCTAACTCAAATTTAGTAGTATGTCCAAAAACATTGTAGGTTTCAAGGAAGCGGCACAGAAAGCGCTCTCGCACTTTCGTGATGTGATGCAAGATGCTGCCTATCAAAATATCTGCGTTGAAGAAATTGAGAAAGTCGGAAGATGGGCAATTCTGGTTTGTTACCATTGGCTACGATATGCCCACCAATGATTCGTCGTATGCGTTATCAAATCTTGTGCGCCGCTATAAAGTCTTCAAGGTAGATATTCTGACTGAAGAAGTAGTGTCAATGAAAGTTCGCACTTTGCAGTAAGTGCGTCACATGCATCACAAATCTCCTGCGATAGGTCGTAAGACAATTTCCTCAACGCTGGTGCGCTCGGGCTGCAAGTATGCCTCCACGACAAGTTTTGCAACATCTTCAGGCATCATCATGCGTGGTTGGAATTTTTGAGCATCTTCGCCCCACATTGGCGTATAGACCGCGCCGGGCATGATGTTGGTTACACGCACATTGCATTTGCGCGCATAAAGTCGGAGGACTTCTACCAAGCCTTTCTGACCAAACTTTGACATGCAGTAAATTGCACTTTGCTCAAAGGGGGTCTCTGCTGCCACAGAGGTTATGAAAATGATATGCCCACTACGGCGACGTTGCATGTCTTCAAAGACCTTCTGAGTCAGGAAAAATGTGCCTTTTAGGTTAATGTCTATGGTGTAGTCAAAGTCCTCTTCGGTGAGCTCTAAGATGTTCTTGAAGCGCCCCACACCTGCATTGTTGACGAGGCAGTCAATCTTGCCGAAACGCTTGATGGCACACGTGTAGATGTTTTCAATGTCAGAGAGGCGGGCAATATCAGCGACACAAATTTCTGCTTCCACATGATGCTGGTGGCACTCGTGTTGAAGCGTTTCTAAATCGGCGTGGGTGCGGGAGACAAGCAACAACTTAGGCTCAAAGTCAGTGCACTTGCGCTGTGCAAATTCAAGAGCAAGATGGCGCCCAATCCCTTTACCTGCGCCAGTGATGAGAATGACGGACATAGTGGTATCGTAGTAAGACTGAAAGACAAAATAAAAAGCGTTTCAAGATTTGTGCCTTGAAACGCTTTCTTCAGGGTTTGAAAGTCGGCTAGTAAAGTTTTGCGCCGGGCGCTCTGATGAACGCTGCGATTTTCTTAGCTTCATCATCGGTGAAGGCTTTGGAGCGATCTTGTTTTGCAAGGCGCTGCATCCATTGGACAAGTTCCAGCGTTTTCGCATCATCTTTCATCCACTTTTGGCGCATCTTGCCTGCATTGGCACTCAGCGAATGGCAACTAGCACACTTCTTTTTGTAGAGTGCTTCATAAGCTAGTGCATCTTGTCCACCAGAGGCTGGTACGACTACTGCTTCAGCAGGTGCCGCAGGTTCATCAGCTGGAGCTGGCTCAGCAGCAGCAACCGTTGCTGGCGCAGGGGCATTGACAGCGGAAGTCGCTTCTGAGGCTTTCTTTTCCTTTTCTTCCTTACGCTTCAAAAATTCCTTCATCAGGTAGTTCTGAATTTTGAAGACATCAACATCTTCTACCTTGATGGCTTCACCTTTAGAATTTTTGGAAGCGAGCATTTGCGCCACAAATTCGTTAACCTTTGATTCGGATACGATAAAGGTTTCATCGAATTGGCGATACTTTTCAGGGAAGTCGTATTTCTTCATTAACTCATCGTACTCAGCTTTGGCGGCATCGACAGAGGTCAAAGCTGGCGGGGTTACCTCGCTTGCAGGTGTAGCAGGCACTGGCTCTTCGCCGTTAAGTTGCGCAACGGTACGTGGTGCAGGGCTGCCATCCTTGAAGACTCTGACTTCACGCGGGTTGGTAGCCACTACCCCGATCCACGCAAAGAAGATAGATGCCATGCCGACGAAAATAATTGGCAGGAACCACCCTGAATTGTACTGCTGTACGAATTTGCCAGCAATCCACACCGTTAGACTGGCGCCCAGAAACAGCGCAACGTATCTAATGTAAGTATAGCCGACTTTACTGACGGGAACGCCATTCCATGCTGCAACTGCTAGATAAATGACAAAGATTGTCAAGATACCGAGCACGACTGCAAGGAAGAGCTTAATTGATGATCTGTCCATAGTTTGCGAAAGTTGTTTAGTTGTTGCAGATACTACGATACATTTGTCTGCCCACACTCACAATGCAATGCGCAAAACTACTATGCGAGTTGAATGTGCGCTGTGGGTAAACACTACCCACTGAAACCACTCTAATTTACTTAAAGTTTTTTGCGAAGCGAGACCGCGCGCAGACAAAGTTAGACCATAGTGTAAAAACTCATGTTACGCAGTAGAACCACTTGCCTGAAAATTCGGCTCTATCGACCACGCTTAGTTCAAACTTGATGCATGCTTATTATGCCGTGTGAGAGACTTGTTCAGATGTCAAGTGCTCACTTGTTGCACTTGTTGCCTGATGAAGCCGCCCGGCATATTTTTTCTCATAGGCTTCTGTGATGTATTCCTCCAGCGTCATCAGGCGATCGATGCCCAAGATGCGCTTAGGTTCTGTCATGTCGCACGCCATATTGTCGTAACTAAAATCTAAGAGATGCACTAGTCCCCACGCTTGCTCCCAGAAAGGCTTGACGGCTTCAGCAAAGATACGTAGCGGCGTTACAGGAATGTGGAACGCTACAACAGGCTTGCCTTCATACTTCATTCTCACCTTCGACCACTCTTCAATGAGATCATTAAAAGTCATGAGTCTACCACCACCAATTTCCAGTGTTTTGTTCAAGCACTCTGGGTTGCCAATTGCTGCAACATACATTGCTGCCACATCTTGCTCTGCAAGCATTTGCGTCGTGGTTTTGCCATCACCGAGAATGGGAAAGATGTTTGTGGCTTGAACAAACGGCTCGCCTCTGTAATAGAGCTCGTAGAAAAATCCGCATGGACGGAAAATCGTGTAGGTTAGCCCGCTTTCACGTAGTTTTTCCTCTGTCATTAGCTTTGCCCAGACGAAACTGTATCCGAGAGAGTTTTTAGGAAAGAGTGTCGAAGTAAAAATAAACTGCTTTACGCCTGTCTCTTTTGCGGCTTCAATGGCATTCATTTGTCCGAAGTGCTCTGCATTGCCACGCGATTGAGCTGTACGGTCTTGTCCTGCGCTCACACAAGAAATCACGACATCCATTCCCTGCATGGCTTGCACTAAGCTCGCCTTGTCCATAATGTTGCCAAAAGCAACCTCAAACTCTGGTAGCCCTGCTGCGCGTGCAGCTTCTAATTTTTCTTTGGACTCAGGGCGTACAAGCCCGCGTACCTGATATCCTTTGGCTTTGAGGCGTGGCACGAGTTCCCTGCCTAAAACGCCTGTTGTACCAATAATGAGGACATTTTTCATGGTCAAGCCTCCTCTGACGGCTGTTAAGGTTGAGTCATGTGGTTTTGCTTATTGAAAACGCGCCACTAAGTCTGGCGTAATGCGTTGCGGTCGGAGTGATTGTCTATTTAGTAGGCACCAGACGCTGCGCACTTTTGCCAAGAGCTGGTTGTCACTTGGTCGCCAAATTTCTGTAAAGCGTTCGCAGGTTGCTGCAGTGGCTTTGCCAATCCAAGTCTTCGAGAGCAATTCTTGACCTAAAAAAGATGGTTTGAGGTAGTCAATTTCGTGGCGAATCACAACCCATGTGAAGTTTTCTTGTTGCTCTATCGTTGCGCGAGCACGCCAATGCTGTACCGCCACGTCTTGTGTCCATTTCAGGTAGGCAATGTTGCTAGCGTGATTTTGCATATCAATGTCTTCGGGTTGCACACGAAAATGCCGCTCAAAGACTTGCTTTGGCTTCAATACAGTTTTACTCATTCTCATCGTAGAGATTCTTGAGGCGCATCGCCCTGTATCAATCGGCGGCAACCGCCAGCACTCGCTCCAGTGAGACTCTGCTTTCGGCTTCGAATTTTTCTTGCGAGAACCTTGGCAGCATGAGCGTCGCAATACTGAATGCCACTATTTCTAGCAAAAACACCGCGCCATAGGCTACCATCGGATTAGGGAACCAATGTATTAATATGTCGCGAATTGCGCCCATTCCAAGCTCACCTGAAAAGTTGGCAAGGCTCTGTGCTGTGCCCCAAAGCCCAATGTAAAGTCCCGAACGCCCTGCATGCATGGAAATCATGAAGATGATGTTTCCTACTGTGCAGCATCCTAAACCAATACCGACAACAACAAGTCCGACATAGAGCAAAAGTTTGTAATGCAGCAGTCCAGAAGCAATTAAAATGAAAAACCCAATCGCTGCTACGGTATTGCCAAACGCAATGGCATTTTTTAAGCCAACATACTGAATCGTAAAGCCTGTAATCAGCATGAAAATCAACTGCGAGCCGCCAAGATAAGGTCTGAAATTGGTGGTTTCAGCGACGGTCAGACCATGCACATCGGCACCAAAAGGCTCCATAACAAGTTCATTGCCAAACGCGGCAAAAATGGAGATGAAGACATAGAAGAAAAACCCTTTTGTCATTGGAGAGTCGTTAATAAGTGCCAGTGATTGCAAAAATGTGAGTGGGGCATCGCTTTGCTGGGTGGGTTCTTGGTAGCGGCGTTCTAGTCCAATCGTGGTCAATGTGCCAATGAGAAATGAAACCATTGTTGCAGTTTGCATTGCCGCAATAAGCTTATCGGTCGTAAAATCTTCTAAGGCTTTCTTCATTGCCACCGCTGTAAAGATGCCAGAGAGCACCATCAAAATCCAACTAATGGCTGCAACTTTGCTCAGCGATTTTTCGCCGGCATAATCAGCAATTAAGGCGTAGTAGGTTGTCAGTGAAGCATGGTAACCTATCCCGAACACTGTGAAGACTGCAATCAGCAACAGTAAGTTAGGCCAGAAATTTGTCTGCATCTTAATTGCAAGCGGCGCAATCAGTGGGAACATCATGCAGCAGAGCACCAAGCCTCCCAGAATAAAGGGTGTGCGTTTGTAGCCAAAAAAGTGTGTCTTATCGGAGAGATTGCCCGCCCAAATTTTCACACCTAGAAGCACCATCAGTTCACGAATACCAATGAGCGCACCAACAAGTGCCGCTGCAATGCCCAGCTCAATTGTCATTACGCGGTTTAGTGTATCGGTGAGAATCGCGTAGATAATGCCAAAAGAGATTTGAAACAGCGCAAGTCGCGCAAGGTTGAAGTAAAAGACGAATTTGCTCATAGTTATGGCAGGTAAATGTGTAAGTGTAAAATGCGCGTTGAGTTAGTTTTGCAAAAGATAAAAAAAGAACTTTTCAATTCAACAGTTTTGATAAGAGCTGTTGCACATTTTGTACGGTTTGACATGCTTGCACATTGTCTTCCGCTCTGCTTGCTACGGAAAGGTGTCTGCGCCACAATGCATTCATTGTGCTTTTTTACATAACTTGTAGATGCAATACTTGTTTCTGCAACTCTATTGGACTAGGGCAGGAACAAAACATCTCACCTGAGGCGCATCCTGAACACTTTAAGAATTTGTTTGAGGAGCTTGAAGTAAATTAAGTAATTTAACAACTCTTGAACAACACATGTAACTATGACGCTTCAAGGCAAAATCATCGCTCTGTTGATCTTCACGATTGCGATTTCTGGGGCATTTCCAGCTGTGTCACTTTTTCTGTTGTATCGCTTCGAGACAGACTTCAAGCGTTATGTAGCCGAGCAAAGCAATGACTTCATTTCCCTCAAAGAAGTGAAAATTCACCTTTTGATTTATGACTCGGGTTTGTGGAAGTTTGTTGCCACAGGTGATCGTTCCCTTTTTTCCAAGATGAAACCGCTTGAAGCAAGCATTGAGCGCGATTTGAAAGATTTGCTCAAAAACCCCCATTCCGATTCTCTGTCACGCTCGAGACTGCAAAATGTGAAAGCGGCGGTGCAGCAGTATTTTGCTGATGTTGCAGAAATCTCTAAGTCGCAAAGTGAAGTGCGCCGGTTGGCTTTGAATCAGCAGCAAAAGATTGACCAAATTATGCGCGACATCAATGTACTGCTGTCAGCGACACAAGATGATCTTGTTGGAGCTTCAACTCAACTGCGAGAAAAACTTTCTACGCTGACCAGTCTTGCTATTCTCATGGCTGCGGTGTTCTTGCCCCTTCTTTGTCTCATTGCTTACCTGATTTACCGCTCGACCGCCGTGCCACTCCGCAACATCTGCGACCGACTGGGCTCTGTGCGCGTCGATGATCCTCAAACTATCGTTCAAATGATTAGCAACATGCGCATGATGAGCACCTCACGCCGATTTAATGACGAAATTGCAATGCTCTGTCGAAAAATCAGTGAATTTGGTACTGCCATCAACGAAAAAAACGAAGAGCTCAGTCGCCTAATCATTACTGATGAAAAAACTCAAATGTTCAATTTTCGCTACTTCAAATCGCAACTGCATCAAGAGTTTGTTCGCGCCCGTCGTTTTCAAGAGCCCTTCTCTATCATTATGGTCGATGTCGATAAATTCAAGCATTACAACGACACAAACGGACACTTGCTCGGCGATGAAGTCTTGAAGAAAGTTGCACGCCTGATTCGTCAAGAGTGCCGTGAGACCGATGTGCCTGCGCGTTTCGGCGGTGAAGAGTTTGCGGTACTTTTACCCCGCACTGACAAGGAGGAAGCTAAAGCTGTCGCTGAACGCATTCGCAAAGCCATAGAAGCTGAAGTTTTCATCAATCAGGAAAAGCAACCGGGCGGTAACCTGACCGCAAGTTTAGGCATCGCCACCTTCCCACATGATGCCACTAGCGAAGAGGAACTGATTAGCGTGGCTGATGTGGCGCTCTACGAAGCAAAAGCACGTGGTCGAAACCGATCCTTACATTATTCCGACCTTCAACTGACTCAAACTGAATAAAGCGCTGTGAAATTTGAGTTCACAATTGCTCGGCGTTTTACCTTTCCAAGAGAAGAGCGTCATCGCAAACCCTCGTTCATTACACTTATTGCTGTTGTTGGCATGAGCGTTGGTACAGCCGCTCTCATTCTGACACTCTCGATTGTCTATGGCTTCAGTCAAGTCATTGAATCCAAACTCTCTCTCTTCGGTGCACATCTTCAAGTCTCGCACGCCTCACTCAAAGAAATTGAATTAGACACACAAACCCTCTTGAGCCTTTCGCAGCTTGAAAATGTTGCAGCTGTTGCACCGTTCCTGCAGCGCAATGTGATTCTGAAATCGCGCTCCAACACTGGTGAAGCACTCATTGAGCCTGCTCTCGTCAAAGGCATTTTACCTAAAGACGATGTCTCATTCATACATGAAAAAGTTATCGCTGGCAACTTCCTCTCAGACAGTGCTTCAGTGAAACTGCCAATTTTGATTGGTAAAAAACTAGCCCAGCGTCTGGCACTGTCTGTTGGCTCCGAACTCTTGGTTATTTCCTCAACGGTGGCAATGAGTGAGTTGCCGCCGCACATTCACATTCAACGCCCTGAAGAACTTTTGCGCCAACTTAAAATTGAAACCGCTCAGGTCGTCGGTATCTATGAAACAGGTCTTGCGCAAGGCTTCGATGAAACAATTGTTTTCACCACGCTGCCTGCACTTCAACACTTTCTAGATTCGCCCCAAAAAATTTCTGGATACGACGTGCGCGTTGAGAATTTTGCGCAGGTGCGGCAAACCGCCGACATCATAAACCATGAGCTCAAAGCGCCGCTTGTTGCACGCACGATTTATCAACTTCACGCCTCGATTTATGCGTGGCTTGGCTTGCAGAAAAATGTCGTGCCGCTGCTCTTGGTGATGGTTACAATCGTCGCTTCCTTCAACATTATTTCCACCTTGCTTATCACTGTTTTAGAAAAGAGTATGGAAATCGGTATTTTGATGTCATTTGGCGCAAGCCCAAAACATATACGCCGAATCTTCATTTCTCAGGCTTTTTTGATGTCGCTTTTGGGAATTGGGATTGGCAATGCACTTGCACTTGCACTTTCGCTGCTTGAGCTGCACTTTCACTTTATTCCCTTGCCTGAAGAAACATACTACATTTCGCAAGCTCCAATTATCATTGAGCCAGCACATTACGCTATTGTTTCAATTGTCGCACTTGTCATTGCACTTTTGGCATCGCTTGTTCCTGCACAAAGTGCGGCACGACTTAGTCCCATCAACGCCATTCGCATATGAAGACTCCTTTGCTTCATCAAGCGCCGCAGTTGAAAGCCAACATGCATGTTGCCTCACGGTTTATTTTCGCCGCTAAAAAAGTTCGCATCATTAACGTGATTACAGGCATTAGCATCCTTGGCGTGATTATCGGCACTGCCACAATTATCATTGTGCTCAGCGTCATGAATGGCTTTCGAGATCTTGCCTACAACCTTTTTTTGGTGATTGATAGCGAAGCAAAAGTTATTGCCAAACAGGGCGCTACTCTTCGTTTTTCCGATTCGCTTTGTGCTGAACTCTCTACACTCAATGGTGTCGCTTCAGCACGTCCATTCGTTGAAGGCAAAGCCTTAATGATTACCGATAAACAAAGCGGCGTTATCATGCTCAAAGGCATTTTGCCTGAAGCATATCAAGAAATAGCGTACTACTTAGATGAACATCGCCGACCGCTCGAGGAAGGGACACTCACGTTGGGCTTGCCACTGGCTTACCGATTTTCTGCAATGTATAACACCAAGGCGCGTCTGCTTTCTGCAAAACACATTGATGCTGGACTTGCCGCCCTGCAAAATCCGCTGTTTTACTCTACCCTTGAGTTGCCTACACTTCGCGTTGCTAATTTCTTTTCAGCACATCGTGTCTATGACGAGATCTATGCCCTTGCTGCACTTCGCACTGCACAAGAAGTCTTTGGCTATCCGGCTGACGTCGTTACAGGCATTGAAGTACGCGCAAAATCAGGCATCTCTGACGACGTGCTTAAAGCACAGTTGATTAAGTGGCTTGAGCAAAAGGGGCTTTCAGAACAGTATAGTGTTGAGAGTCTGTCGGATAAATTTCTCGAT
The DNA here is from genome assembly GCA_002763895.1 of [Chlorobium] sp. 445. Lineage (NCBI taxonomy): Bacteria > Pseudomonadati > Chlorobiota > Chlorobiia > Chlorobiales > Chloroherpetonaceae > [Chlorobium] sp. 445. The sequence goes on along the minus strand of NSLH01000022.1, from coordinate 2,693 downwards.
CTTTTTCGCGTTATGAAGCTAGAAAAATGGGGCAGCTTTATCATTCTGTTACTCATTGTTATCGTTGCAGCTTTGAGCTTGATTGGCTCACTTACCATGACCGCCATCGAGAAACGACGCGATATCTATTTTCTCTATTGCATCGGATTTACACCTGCAAGTCTGCGACGCATCTTTCTCTTCGAGGGCTTGCTCATCGGACTCATTGGCGTAGCAATTGGCACTGCACTTGGGTTTCTCGTGTGCTTGCTACAAGAAAAACTTGGTCTTGTGCCATTGCCTTATGCCGAGTCGTTTATCATTAGTGCTTATCCCGTTTCCATGCTTGCTAGCGATTTTCTTGCCGTGATTTTGGCTGCACTTCTGATTGTATTTCTTGCCAGTCTCTACCCTGCGCATCGAGCGGCACTTTTAGCTACAACTTCAGCTGAGCGCTGGCGGTCGTAGCACGCTCCATACTTTTAGTTTTACACTTTTGCTAAATTACTTTGCCAATTTCGCTAACGCTTTTTCAGCACAAGTATGTCGCAATTAGTGCCACCGCATATCGAAAAATTAGAGCCCTATAAAGCGGGACGCAGCATTTCAGAAATCCAGACGCTCTACGGCATCAGCGAAGTCTATAAACTTGCCTCAAATGAAAATCCCCTGGGCATTTCACTCCGTGCACTTTCAGCGATGCGTGAAGCAATTACCAGCGTGAATCGTTATGGCGATCCGTTGTCACTTGCCTTGCGTGAAAAATTAGCGGCACGCTTCAATCTCAAAGTAGATAATGTCATCGCTGGCGCCGGCTCAGAAGGCATTATGTCAAACATCATTCGCGCATTTGTCAGCGACGAAGACGAACTGCTTACATCCGAAGGCACATTTATCGGCTTCAAAGTGCTAGCGCAATCCAAAGGCGCCCCTTTCATTCAAGTTCCCTTGAAAAAAGACTACCGCTTTGATTTAGATGCTATCGCAAATGCCGTCACACAAAACACAAAAGTCATCTATCTCTGCAACCCCAATAACCCGACTGGCACAATTTTCACCCGTGAAGAATTCGATCGTTTCATTCAGCATATTCCTGAGCGCGTCATTATCATCCTCGATGAAGCCTACTTTGAGTATGCCGCTTCCGACCCACTCTACCCTGATTCTATGTCGTATCGCTATGACAACGTTATTACACTGCGCACCTTTTCAAAAGCCTACGCACTTGCAGGCTTGCGTGTTGGATATGGCTTTGCGCATGAAAAATTCATCACCAACCTTCTGAAAGTCAAGCTCCCGTTTGAACCGAATTCTGTTGCGCAAGCCGCCGCACTTGCCGCCCTTGACGATGAAGAGTTCTTACAACGCTCACTTGCACTTAACCGAGAAGGCTATCAGTTTTTTACCAAAGCTTTTTCAGAGCTCGGCTATACTTGGATTCCCTCTTGGGCGAATTTTATTATGCTGGATTTGGAAAGTGAGGCGCGCGTCAATGACCTTACAGAATTTTTGCTTCGCAATGGCGTTATTGTCCGCCCACTCAAAGCGTTTGGGTTGCCACATTGTCTGCGTATCTCAATTGGATTGCCCAAAGAAAACGCACGCTGCGTGGAGCTGATGGAAAAATTTCTTACTACGCACGCACTCCAAGAATCCTGATTTTAGCTGTGCTGATCTCTTCCAGAGGCGATTGTATTGAACTAGCAAGCCCTTTTGTGGAAAAGCTCTCGCTCAACGTACCACTGAATTTGCGCGAAACTCTCTTTTGCGGTCAAGCCTTTCGCTGGCAAACTTTGCACAGTGATTCGGGCGAAATTTATACAGCAGTTGTACAAAATGCTTTCGTTGCGCTGCAGATGCAGTCATCACAACTCCTCATTGCCTCTTCTGCACCCATGATTGCGCAACAACCGCTAACACTCTTCGTAGACTACTACCTGGGACTGTCTGATAATCTGCAAGAGGTTTTCAGTCCATCGTTTCAGAGCCGCTACCCGCATTTGGTGGCTGGTGCCATGCCATACTTTGGATTGCGACTTCTGCGACAAGCACCGTTTGAAACCCTGATTTCGTTTATGTGTGCGCAAGGTATGGGCATTGCTCTGATTCGTCGTCAAGTGGCACAGCTTGCACAACGCTTTGGAACACCGCTTGCATTTTCTCTACCGCTGCGTAAGCCTCACAGTGCTTCACCGTCGTTTTTTGTCATCAAGGATTACACCTTTCCTACGCCGGCTGATCTTGCCGATGCACCACTTCGCCAACTGCGCCAATGCACTAACAACAACAGCCGACGCGCAGAAAATATCCGCCGTGTCGCACATGCTGTTGCCGATGGCTCGCTCAATCTCAATGCACTTGCTGCACCACATGCTACGCTTGAACATGCCCGCAACACACTGCTCCAATACGATGGCATTGGCGATAAAATTGCTGACTGCATCTGTCTTTTCGGACTCGGGCACCATGATGCTTTTCCAATTGATACCCACGTGCGCCAGTACCTTGCTCAATGGTTTGGCTTGAAGACACCTACTACCAGCCTGAGTTCTCGTGCATACCGCACCCTCGCTGATGCCGCTCGTGAAATTCTTGGCACACAATATGTAGGTCTTGCTGGCCAGTGGCTCTTTCACCACTGGCGTCGTGACATCAAAAAAATGCGTGATTATTAAAGGAAAACTAGCTCAAAAAAATTAACTTACATTTTCCTA
>NSLH01000021.1 GCA_002763895.1 [Chlorobium] sp. 445 | reverse complement strand
ACCAGTGCCTTGAATCGTGCCAAAAGTCTGCGTTGTGAAGGTCTGCACATTAAGCGTGCCGTTGACCGTAACGGTGCGTGCTGCAGCGGTTTGAACAATTTGCGAGTTCGCGGTCAGCGTAATGGTGTGCCCCGGGTTGATGGTGAAGTTATCATCAACGTTAGGCGCTACGAAGTCTGTGCCGCCGTTGGTGAGCGTCCAGATGTTTGGGTCATTGAAGTTTCCACTTTGGTAGGAGTAGAGTTGCCTATTTTGCGCTGTGGCTAAGGCAGGGATGAGAGAAGAGATGAGAAGCAACGCGAAGAGCCGTATTGCCATGGAATTGCCTCCACTCATTGAGTTTTTTTGGTTATTGGTTATTGGTTATTTTTAAGCAGGTGATTTAGGGCAGAATATATCAGGACAGAATATAGCATACAAATATACAAAAATTTTCAAACCCACAAATCTTCAAGGTGCAGATTTTTGTGTGAGTCGAGATGCAAATCGTTCTTGATGCCATTGCCAAGCGGTGCGGATAATAGTTTCAAGGTCAGCAAATCGGGGTTGCCAGCCTAAGATGCATTTTGCTTTTTCGGCGCTACCGATAAGTCGTGCAGGGTCGCCAGCGCGGCGCTCACCGATAATGGCTTTGATAGGTTTGCCAGTTACCCACTCTGCCATTGCGTGTACGTCCTTAACTGAAAACCCATTGCCGTTGCCGAGATTAAACACATCACTGTTGCCGCCCGCTTCAAGGTATTTCAAGCCTAAGACGTGTGCGTCAGCAAGGTCGGTAACATGAATGTAATCGCGGATGCAGGTGCCGTCAGGCGTAGGGTAGTCGTTGCCATAGATGGTGATGGACTCGCGCTTGCCGAGTGCGACATCGAGCAAGAGGGGAATAAGATGGGTCTCTGGCGTATGGTCTTCACCGATACCGCCTTCTGGATCGGCACCGGCGGCATTGAAATAGCGCAGGGAGACAAACTTTATACCGTAGGCTGCATCGTAATCACGCAAGATTTGTTCGACCATGAGTTTAGAGCGTCCGTAAGGGTTAATCGGGCGCTGTGGGTGCGTTTCAGGAATAGGAATTTCTTCAGGTTCACCGTATGTGGCACAAGTCGAAGAGAAGATGAAGAGTTTTACGCCGTGCTGTCGCATAGCATCAAGCACGTTGAGTGTGGCCACAAGGTTATTGCGGTAATACTTTGCAGGCTCTCTAACTGATTCGCCCACATAAGCAAATGCCGCAAAGTGCATCACGGCATGAATTTGATAGCGTGCAAAGACATCTTGTACAAATGCAGCATCTTGCAAATCGCCGATAAGATGCTCGCTTTTTTCAGCAAAGTCACGATGACCGTAGATGAGATTATCTACAATGAGGGTTTGATAGCCAGCGCGTTGCAATTGCCGGACACCGTGCGAACCAATGTAGCCAGCGCCACCGGTTACAAGAATCATGGAGCGTGCGTGGTTATGGATGATAAGCTAAACTTGCACCAATCCATTCTGCATCTTTGTTGTAAGATGCACCAAGCATTTTGCCACGGCTCATGCGTACGAGGTTATTGACCAAGGTTGGTTTTTCGTTCTCATCCCACAGAAACATCATACGGATTTCAGCTTTGGTGCCACCTTCGGGCGTACGCACTACGGGGGCGTACTCGACTTTTTCTTGCAGAAGGTAATTCTTACGATCGCTAATTCGATCAAGCGTCTCGGGCGTGACATCAATCTCTACACCAGAGCCTGAAAATGAAAAGAGCGGCTTTAAGACATAGTGCTCTAAATTTTCAGGATAATGCTCCAAGTCAGAAAGCAAATAAGCCTTTGGCGCATATTCATTTTTGAAAAGCGGCAGACAATACTTGGAGATTTTCATAAACCAATTTGGGTGATTGAGCCAGACGACATCGAGTTCATCTTGAAAGCGGAAGCCGAACTCAATTTGCTTTTTGTAGAGTTCATCGAAGACGACGCGGTTGTAGATGCGCTCAATTGGAATCTCTTTGCCGTTTTGTTTGTAGTAGAGTTTCTTTCCACGCTTAATCACTTCAGTGAGACAAACCGTCTTGACGCCGGTCAGCTCTTCGGTGCAATAAAAATCAACTCGAGTTTTTTGAGTGTGTGGTTGTACTTCAAGCAGCACGACGTTTTCAGGTGCTGCATCAGCAAGAAGCAAGCGTTTGAAGAGTTTAAGGTATGAATCGGATGAATGTCCGCTAAAGTATGGTGTCAGCGAATCGGGAATATCGAAGAACTGACGGATTTTGAGATCAAGTAGCCATTGAAAGGCATAAAGTGTTGGAAAGCCTTGCAGTTCAATCAAGCGCGGGGCAAGTTCGCCATTTGGCAAACTTACAAGTGCAAAATCAATTTGCAAAAATGTGGGATGTGCATCTTCGTTAGGTACGCGCAGGTGTTCGGGCACAGCGGCATCTAAACGTTTGAGAAAGTCAGGCGCGATGAGTTCGTCAATTAAGATGTCGCAGGCGTGTATCAACTCCTGCGTCATTTTCTCTGAAAGAAAGAGTGGGGTTTCGCAGAGTCGAAAATCCATTGCGCCACGATTATACTTGTTTAGATCGTTGATGAAGGCTTGATAGGTTTCGCGCTTGAATTTACGATTAAATTCCTCACGAATTGAGTGTTCCATTTTGCATGTGCTGAAAAATTGTTGAGATAATGAAAAATGTTGAGACACTGGCAAAGATGTTGCACTTAAAGCGCGTGACTTTGCAGAAATCTGTGTCGCATGCAGATGCTCGAGACATGCGCCTACAGCATAACTTAGGAAAGATACGCCTAAGGCAAGTGTGTATGCAAAATCAAGATGAAGAAGGTAAGTGCCAAAAGTCCAGACAAGTGCGCCTGCCAGCAAGGCGACTGTGGCGCTGTATTTCTGACCGAGCGGTGAAAACAGACCGACAGCCACCACCACAAAGACACCTGCACTGCCAATTGCCGAGGCAAGTTTGACAAGTTCATGAATGCTGCTGACATACAGCGCTAAGCAATATGCAGCAATTCCAAAAAGTCCAACCCCTAAGCGTTGATGCGTACCTTGGCAGTCTCGCTCATATCAGGACGCATCGGCAAAATGACATTGTGCGCTAAAAGAGCGCTTGCAGCAAGGAGTGTGCTATCGACGGTCGAGAGAATGGCAGAAAAGAGCGCACCGATAAAAAGCACATACAAAACTGGAGGCAAGTAGGTGTGTGCAGCAATCGGTAAAAGTTTTTCTGCATCGCTCAGATTTGGAAGAAGTGCAATGCCAAGCAGGCCGAGGAGCACAGGGATGGTGCCAAAGAGCATGTATAACGCACTTGCAATCAAGGCTGAGCGGCTTGCCACATGCGCTGACTTTGCAGCAAGGGCACGTGCCACAAGCTCCTGCGCCACGACCGAGCCGCAAATGGGCACAAGCCATGCTTCAAGTTGCTGCAAAATTGAGCCACTCTGAAAGAGATTTAATCGCTCAGCTGTAAAGGCGATGGAAAGATGCTCAGGTGTCGTTTGCATCAGCACCACGACAAAAAGGCTTGTCAAGCCAACAATTAGCATCAAGCCTTGCACGACATCAGTAATCGCATCAGCCCACAATCCACCTGAGATGGTATAGATCACCACAACGGCAGCAGAGAGTGTAATTGCAACTGAAATGTCAAGATGGGAAGAGGCAGAGAGCACTTGTCCGAACGCACGCATCTGCGAGGCTGCCCACAAAAGTGACGAGGGAATCATCAAGACTGCAGCAAGCTGTGCAACTGAAGGAGCATAACGCTGCCGAAAAAAATCAGCCAGTGTGGTCAAGTTTCTTTTCCAAAGCGGCACGGCAAAGAACAGTCCCATCAGCAAAAGGCAGATGCCATAAGCAAATGGATCTGCAACACTACCCGAAAGCCCTTCTTGATAAATCACGCCAGCAGCACCAAGACAGGCTTCTGCGCCAAACCATGTGGAAAAGAGTGTGAGCACTGAAATGCTTAAGCCTAAGCGGCGTCCAGCCAGCAAATAATCTGCTTCAGTGTGAATGCGCCGAGAGAGCAAAAAGCCAAGGCCAAGTTGAAGCACGATATAAGCTAAAATGCCAAGTTGTGTTGCGTTCATCTCTCGGCTACATAGCAAGAAAGTTTTTTGCAAATTGCGCAAACTTATATTCCAAGCTAAACATTTGAAAATAGCATCACTTGGAGAGCAAACTCAACATCACGTCAGCAGGCTACCAAAGCGATGCAAACTCAAATGAAAAAGTAATCAACAACTTGTCTTGGCAATGGCAAGCGAACACTCTTTTGACATCGTCTCCAAAATTCCAATGCAGGAACTCGACAATGCGCTCAATCAAGCGCGCAAAGAACTGCAACAGCGCTATGACCTCAAAGACTCAAAATCGCAAATTCTCTTCAATGAAAAGGAGATGGAACTGACATTAGAGTCGCAAAATGAATTTACACTGAAATCTGTCATTGATGTGTTGCAATCCAAACTCATCAAGCGCGGTATTTCTATCAAAGCCTTAGAGTATGGTAAAATTGAGCCGGCATCGCAAAACACAGTTCGCCAAAAAATCAAGTTGAAGCAAGGCATCAGCAAAGAGGTATCAAAGCAAATTACGACTGCTATAAAAGACTTAAAACTCAAAGTGCAAGCCCAAGTGCAAGGCGATGCCATACGCGTCAGTGGCAAGCAGATTGATGATTTGCAAGCTGTGCAAAAACACTTACTGGCGTTGGATCTGAATTTGCCCTTACAGTTCGAAAACTATCGCTAAACTTTGACAAGTGTGCAGCGTATGAAAGCATGGCTTGAAACACAAAACCGCAATCAATCCGAAGAGATAACGATGAGCTCAAAAACTGCGCCGAGATGTTTTCGCTCCCTGCATTTCATGGCTATGGTCTGTTTGCTGATAAGCTTGCCGCTATCACTTTCGGCGCAAGTAAGCAGCGAAATATCGCTCACCAAAGAATTGCTCACTACAAGAATACCGATTTCGCTGGTCGATGAACCGCTGCCGCTGAACACTTTCGAAGAGATGTTCCCCAATACTTCAGCATGGGTCGATTCCACTTTAGCATCGCTTACGCTTGAAGAAAAAATTGGGCAAATGTTCAGTGCGTTTTCTTACTCGTTTTACATGAGTGCAGATAACGCAGACTTTGAGCGCCTTGCAGAGCTTGTGCGTTCAGGTAAAATCGGTGGCGTAATGTTCTCCAAAGGTGATGTCTATGAAGCAGCAATGCTGGCAAATCGATTGCAGCGCCTTGCAAAAATTCCATTGCTCATTAGTGCCGACATGGAATGGGGTGTATCCATGCGCATTGAACGCGCAACAGAATTCCCCTACAATATGGCAATTGCAGCAACCCGTAAGCCAGAATATGCTTTCCGTGTCGCACAAGCTATTGCCAGAGAAGCGCGTGCCTTAGGCATTCATCAAAACTATGCACCATCGGTCGATCTGAACAATAATCCACGCAACCCCATCATCAATACACGTGCCTTTAGTGAAAATGTTGCGCTCACCAATCAAATGGCAGCGGCTTTCATCAAAGGCACTCAAGCCGGCGGAATGATTGCAACGGTCAAACATTTTCCTGGACACGGCGACACGGATATCGATAGTCATAAAGATTTACCCATCTTGCCGTTCGAGCGCCCTCGCCTCAATGCACTTGAACTCAAACCGTTCAGGCATGCCATTGAGCAAGGTGTGGCTAGTGTGATGGTCGGACACTTAGCACTTCCAAAAATCAGTCTCTCTGACAAAATCCCAGCAACACTCTCGCCTGAAATCACAACCAAAATTTTGCGTGAAGAATTAGGCTTCAAAGGCTTGGTCGTAACTGATGCGATGGGGATGAAAGGCGTGAGGAAAAACTTTGAGGTTGGCGAAGCTGCTGTGCGCGCCGTGCTGGCAGGCAACGATATGATTCTGATGTCGCCCGATATTGATGCAGCGCAAAGCGCACTACTCAAAGCCGTGCAAGAACAACAAATCGAGCTTGAGCGCATCAATGCATCCGTACGCAAAATTCTTGCACTTAAAGCTTGGCTTGGCTTGAATAAATCGCGTTTTGTGAGTCTGGACGACATTGAGACCAAAGTAGGCACGCGCGCCCATCAAATGCTGGCACAGGAAGTTGCAAATAACTCTATTACGCTGCTCAAGAATGAACGAGGAATTTTACCACTTCAACTGACTGAGCCGAAACAGCGTGTGCTCAATATCTCGCTGCAAACCTCGGAGAACTGCACCATCGGCAAAAGTTTCTTTGCAGAACTCGAAAAAGTCTATTCCAATACCCTGCGCTTGCAACTTATGCCCAAGAGCAATGAACTGAACTTCAAATTTGCCTTGCGCGCCGCTGAAAAATCCGCTGCTGTTATCGTCTCCTGTTATGCCGATACACGCGCATGGGAAGGCAAATTCGGCTTGGATAAAGACCAGACCAAGTTTCTACAAACTTTAGTCAAAATGTGTAATGCGCGTCAGATTCCAATTGTGCTGATTTCATTTGGCACACCTTATATCATCATGGACGTGCCTGATGTCCCAGCCTATCTGTGCACATATTGCCCTGCCAAAGTCTCTGAAATCGCTGCACTGAAAGTGATAACAGGACAACTGACGCCAAAAGGCAAACTCCCTGTAAGCATTCCTGATCTTTTCCCCTATGGCTCAGGATTGACAAGTTTCGCTGCACCTGCCGATAGCACGCAGTAAAGTGCGACAAGTGCTTACGAAAGTATGCGCATAAAGACGGCTTGGTGAGTTAGGAGAATTCGATTAGATTCAATCTAAATAAAAATAAAACAAATGTGATTTTGCTTAACCATGTCAAAAAGGGAAAACGATTCAAAGTGGTGCGTATTGATGATAAGGATACACGCACTCAGCTTTTGCGCTTTGGTTTAGGCGAAGGCAGTACAGGCATCTGCTTTGAGCGATTGCCGTTTGGTCCTATCGTCATCAAGCACCAGCGACAAGAGGTAGCAATCGGCAGAGAACTGGCTAATAAAATTTGGGTAGAGACCTTTGAAAACTAATTTCAACATTTCATGCTATGGAAAAGTCTACATTTGAGCTGCCGACAGAGGCAGAAGTGACCGCACCAATTCCCGCCGTTTCTAAAGACACAGCGACGGCTAGACCGACCAAGTTGGTTTTAGTTGGTAACCCGAATGTGGGTAAGTCAGGCTTCTTCAATTACTTCAGCGGTTTGTATGTCGATGTCTCTAATTTTCCGGGCACAACGGTTGAAATCGCCCGTGCCCATTACAAAAATTATGAGGTCTATGACACACCAGGCATCTATGGTGTAAGTTCTTTCAACGATGAAGAGCGTGTGGCACGCGATACCGTGCTTTCGGCGGATGTGGTCTTGAACGTGGTGGATGCAACCAATCTCGAGCGCGATCTTTTTCTGACGCTGCAACTGATCGATATGCGCTTCAAAATGGTTGTGGCGCTCAACATGATGGATGCGCTGAGTGAAGCTGGCTTAGAGATCGATACCAAAGAATTAGAACGCTTGCTGGGCGTGCCGGTCGTCGAAGTTGTGGCAATTAAGAAAAAAGGATTTGACAGACTTGAAGCCATGCTGCCACACGCCCGTGTAGGGCACTCCGATGCAGCGCTGCAGCACGAAATTGAAGCGCTAAGAGCGAGGCTCAAACCGACAACGAACCCTACTGCCGACGCTCTGATGATTCTCGAAGGTGATGAAGTGGTCGCAGAACGCCATGCGCTTCGACCAATGGACAGACGCGAAGAAATCTATGTGGCGCGCCGCAACCGCGTAAATGAACTTGTAGCGAAAGTCTACAAGCAAAAATCAGCGATGCGTTTTAGCATGCAGCTAAGCGAAAAATTAGGACAATGGACAATCAACCCGATAACAGGTATCCCGATTCTGTTCTTGATGCTCTGGCTAATCTATCAAGTTGTTGGAGTGCTGGTGGCACAGCGTGTGGTAGGACATCTGGAAGTAGAATACGGCAATAAACTTTGGGAACCTGCGGTCAAACATGTGTTTGCGCTCATCACACCAGTAAGCATTTCTGTTGAAGTCTTGCAAGAGAATGAGGAGGGTGAAGAGAAGGTCGTGGAGACACGCACATTTGATTTCCCAAATGGCACACGTGCTGATGATGCAGAGCTGCAAAAGTTGCGCAAGTTCATTGAAGGCAAAGATGTGATGCAGAGTTTTACTTTTTCGCAAGAGACGCTGTGGGGAAAACTCGTAACCATTCTTGCCGGTGAGTTTGGTGCCATCACCATGACCGTTACATACTTGCTTTTCCTGCTCTTGCCACTCATTATTGGCTTTTACCTTTTCCTTGCAATTCTTGAAGATTGTGGTTACTTGCCACGTCTTGCAACTATGGTTGATAGACTGCTCAACATGATGGGGCTCAACGGTCGCGCGGTCATTCCAATTATCTTGGGCTTTGGCTGTGTAACGATGGCAACGATTACAACACGCTTGCTGAATACCTCACGCGAGAAAACGATTGCTGCCTCGATTCTCAATTTTGCAATTCCTTGCTCGGCACAGCTGGCGGTCATTACTGCCTTGCTCACCAAAGCAGGCGGCGAATACACGCTCATCTTCTTCGTGATTATTCTTGCAAATCTTGTGGGCATTGGCACAGCAATTGACAAAATTTTACCGGGCAAGTCTTCCGCCCTGCTGATTGATTTGCCGCCGATACGTTTGCCACGCCTTGACAACATTATCAAAAAAACTTGGATTAAGACGCTAAGTTTCATGAAAGAAGCCTCACCGTGGTTTTTCATCGGCGCCGTGCTAGTTTCTACGATGCAAGTTACAGGACTTTTGAGCGCATGGGTAAATGTCTTTGAGCCGATAACCACTCGCTGGTTAGACTTACCTGCCGATGCCGCACGCGCTTTTGTAATGGGAATGGTACGGCGCGATTTTGGCGCAGCAGGTCTCTATGAACTTGCCTTGACGCCAAAGCAGATAGTGGTCTCGCTTACAGTCATCACGCTGTTTGTGCCATGTATTGCAAGTTTGATGGTGCTGCTCAAAGAGCGCGGGGTGCGCGAAGCTATGACCATATGGTTCGGCAGTTGGGTGCTAGCATTCTCGATTGGCGGTATCGTGGCTGTTGTATTGTAACACAACCTGTGGCATCGTTGCAATTCGACAGCTTGGTCTTTGCGCAGCATAGACATTTCGTATTTTGTGCGCAAGATTGTAGTGCGACCAAAATTTTCTCAAATGCACAAAAATTCTTAGCACTGAGGTCAATTGTCCTGCTCTGTAGTAGTTTGCTTTTTGTAGATGTGCTGTTTGCGCAAGTGCGTGCGTCTTTCAGTGTTCTTGATGCCTCTAAATTGCAAGCAGAGTATGAAGCCAAGCGCGGTTTTCAAGCTAAGTTGCAAGGTGAGCGTGTAAGTTCGCTGCAGACTCAAGTGCACCATGCCACACTTGAGAAGGCGCAACCTCGCATGCTTCGCTCGCCAGCTTTGGCAGGTATTTTCTCGGCAATTGTGCCGGGGGCAGGAGAGTTTTACGCAGAAAGTTACTTACGCGCAGGATTGTTTGTAGCCATAGAAGCTGCGCTGTGGATATTTCACATACAACTTCTCGATCGAGGCAATCGCGCAGCGCAAGATTACAAGGCTTTTGCTGATGCCCCTTCCGCTCTCAACGATGGGCTTTCACGGTGGAGTGCCGCGCGTTATGCCAGTCGGCTCTCTCAAATTTTCCGCGAACATCCTAATCCACAGCTGCGCTCACTGGCGCAAGAACTCAGCACGTCAGCACGTCTGAACGAAATCCGCAATCAAGACTATCGCTTCCTTAACACTTTTGAGCGACAGGCTGTCTTTGCCAATGGCACCACGTTCTCGCATACACTCTCACCTTTCGGCTCACAGCAGTACTATGAACTCATCGGCAAATACAGCGAATATGCCATCGGTTGGGATGACTTCGACCTGCGTCAACTTAGCAATGCATTTCCACCTGCCAGTCAACATTTTTTGAATTATGGCATTCAGCGTCGAGACTTCAACGACATTTTGAACCGCGCTACAACCGTAACATATTTCATCATTCTCAATCACCTCTTTAGTGTGATCGATGCAGTCTTAGCCACCAATGAATACAATTGGCGCATCAAGACAACTCTTGACCTAACACCTGACCCGCTGACGGGCGCACTCATCCCACGCACCACAGTACAAGTGCGTTTCTGAACTTGCCTAATGAACATTTCTGCTCACAAAGAGTGTTTGAGATGCTATGAAAAAAAATCAATGCTACGATGACACGCATTTATCTTGACAATGCGGCTACGACCGCCATTGAGCCAGAAGTTTGGGCGCAGGTGCAACCCTATTTCACAGAACACTTTGGTAACGCAGCCTCAATTCATTCTTTCGGACAATTCACAAAAAACATTTTGGAAGAAGCACGTGAGCGTGTGGCGACAGTGCTTGGCGCTTCACCAGCTGAGATTTTCTTTACATCAAGCGGTACGGAAGCCAATAACTTTGCGCTCAAAGGATTTGCCTTTGCAATGATGCGTGCCAAAAAGCCTTTTCGTTTTATTAGCTCACGCCTTGAACATAAAGCCGTGCTCGAAAGTCTTGCGTGGATTGAAAGTGTCTTTGATGCACCAGTGCACTTTGTTGAGCATGATGCTCGCGGCATACTCGACCTTGACAGTCTAAAAAAACTTTTGTGCAGCGGCGATAAAGAAATGGCTACACTGGTCTCAATCATGCATGCCAATAATGAACTCGGCAATATCAATCCTCTTGAAGAGATGGCGCAGATAGCTAAGCAATATGGCGCATTTGTGCATAGCGATGCGGTTCAAACCGCAGCAAAGTTGCCAATCCATGTAGAAAAACTGGGCGTGGATATGCTCTCAATTTCTGGACACAAGTTTCATGCGCCGAAAGGAATTGGAGCAATTTATGTGCGCAAGGGCGTGCCAATTGAACCGCTATTGCACGGCGGGAGTCATGAGCGCAATCGACGCGCAGGTACGGAGAACTACGCCTTTGCTTTAGCACTGGCTGAAGCACTACAGCGTGCAACATCATCAGCAGCGCAGACGATGGCACATGTCGAGGCGTTACGCGAGAGATTTCTCTCTCAATTAGAGCGTGAAGGTATAGCGTTTGAAATCAATGGGCAACCAGATGCAGCGTTACCTCACATTTTAAATCTGACATTCAAGATTAAAGTCGCCAGCAAAGTTGCAGCTGATGTGTTGCTGTTAGCGTTTGATGCTTGTGGGATAGCGGTCTCAAGTGGCAGTGCATGCACGAGCGGTACAGAAAAGCCATCGCACGTGCTCTTAGCCTTGGGGAAAACGGAGCAAGAAGCACGTACCAGTATTCGGGTCTCTTTCTCGAAGTTTAATACGATGCAGGAGGTAGAGCAAGCAGCGCAGCGTATGGCGTCGGTCTTGAAGCGGTGGCTCTAGGTGTGAAACGATTTGCGTCCAACAAGAAAATAGGTTGGCATTTCCCCAATGCCGCGCACATTGATTTTGCCCGGGCCTTCGAAGATGTAGCGGTTTTTAAGTAACTTAAATGATGACTCTGACACCTGAATTTTTCCGCTGACGCCCTGCGATTCCATTCGGCTAGCGATATTGACTGTATCGCCCCAGAGGTCATAGATAAATTTCTTTTTGCCAATAACGCCAGCCACAACGCTACCAGTGCTCAGACCAATGCGCATGCTAAGATGTCCCATGCGTGCCAGCTCTAACTTATCGAGGCTATCGAGCATTTCCAGAGCAGTTTCGGCAGCGGCAATTGCATGATCGCGCCGTTCTTCAGGCACGCCACTGACGGCCATGTAGGAATCGCCGATGGTTTTGATTTTCTCCAACCCATATTTTTCGCACAGATCATCAAAGTAAGCAAAAACGTCATTGAGAATAGCGACAACAAACTCTGGCGAGGTAACGGAAGAGAGATGGGTAAAGCCGACGATATCGGCAAACAGCACCGTAACTTCGTTGAATGAATCTGCAATGGTTGTCTCACCACGCTTCATACGATCGGCAATGATGCCGGGTAAAATGTTGCGCAGCAGTTGTTCAGAGCGCTCACGCTCGCTATTGAGTTGCAGATTCGTATCAGCAAGTTTCGCATTGAGTTCTTGCAAAGCCTCTTGCGCCTTGAGTAATTTTTCTTGCATGGTATCGCCGACTTTGGTAATCTTCACCGCCTCTTGCAGGAGCCGTTGATACTCTTGCGCAAGAAACTTATACTCTCTGAGCAATTCCTCGTTACTAAGCTCCGTGCTTTTAGCAATTTTTGCGGCGTGCTCAACGATTTGCAATTCTGACTTAAATACCGCAGCCGCGCGTGCAGTGGCTTTCGAGGAATTTTTGCGCGATGACTGTTCTGCGTCAGGTGTTAGACTCATGGATAATGATAGTCTTGATTGCAAGTGAAGTTACAAAGTTCATTACAAACTTCTTTTGAAGCCGTGTAGAAATTTTCGCTGGCATGCTATATTCTGCAAAGCCAGTAACAGATGGAAAAAGAGCAACTTACATTACCGCAATCATCCGAACTTTTTTTCAGGGTATTGCCGCTTCCAAAGGCATTGCGAAGGGCATAGTATATGTGTTCGAGCGCAAGAAACATGATGCACTTTCAGCAAGTGAGCCTGAAATGCGGCAAGAGTACATTCAAGATGAAATTGCGCGCTGGCATCTTGCCTTAGAGCGTTCCACGAAGGAGCTTGAAAAGATTGCTCATATCACTGAACAAAAATTGGCGGTGCATACTCTGAAATTTTCACGGCGCAAATTATGATGTTACGCGATGAAGTCTTTGTTCAAAGCGTGGAACGACGCATTCGTCAAGAGCATCGCCGAGCTGGTGTAATTGCTAGTGAAGAAATTGCGAAATATCAACAAATGCTGCTGGCGTCTAGCGAAGCGATGTTTCGAGAGCGTGCGTATGATTTTCAAGATCTCAAAGAACGTCTCATTCGCAATCTTTATTCTGGTCAGATTATCTCGCGCATTCCAGAGCACAGCATTGTTGTCTCTGCAGTGCTCACCCCTGCTGATGTGATTCTCTTCAGTCGCCAAAATATGCTTGGTTGTGCTACAGAGAGCGGCGGTGCCACTTCACATGCAGCGCTGATATGTCAATCGCTGGGGGTACCTATGGTGGTAGGACTGCGCGACCTTGTCTCGCAGGTGCACACAGGCAATGTGATGCTCATTGATGGCTACGACGGCAAAATCGTGCTTCATCCCTCAGCAGAGACGCTCCTGCTCTATGAACGCAAAGCCAAACGCAAACTCTCTGCACTAAATCCAACACTTGCACAAAGCAAGACTAAAACAGCTTGCGGAAAGCGCATCTACATTTACTCCAACATTGACTTCAAAGAAGAATTGCCATCGATAGAAAAGTTTGGCTCAGAGGGTGTCGGGCTGTTTCGCAGCGAGACCCTGTTTATTGCAGGTAGTGAACCCCCGAGCGAGGAAGAGCAAACTGAATACTACACACAACTTGCCACGCAACTTGCGCCAAAGCCGCTGACTGTTCGGCTCTTTGATATCGGTGGCGATAAATTCCTCTATGCTTCTTACAAAGAAGAGAACCCAAACTTAGGCTGGCGCGGGGTACGCATCTTGCTCGATGTGCCTGAACTCTTAGAAAATCAATTGCGCGCATTGCTTAGAGCCAATCAGCATGGCAACATCCAAGTGATGATTCCGATGGTCTCCTCTGTCGAGGAAGTGCGTGCCGTCAAGAAAATACTCGCACGAGTCAAGCAAGACCTTAAAAAGCAAAAAGCCATACCTGAAGCACCTCTACGGCTTGGTGCAATGATTGAAGTCCCTTCTGCTGTGGAACTCATTGAGGAACTCGCCCAAGAGCTTGAATTTTTTAGTATTGGCACCAATGATCTCATACAATACACAGTTGCCGTTGACCGCAACAACGAAGTCGTGCAGAGCCTTTACAATCGCCTTCACCCTGCGGTGATTCGCATGATTGGTCGGATTATCAAGGTAGCACGAAAGTATCGGTGCCGTGTGT
This sequence comes from [Chlorobium] sp. 445, assembly GCA_002763895.1. NCBI lineage: Bacteria > Pseudomonadati > Chlorobiota > Chlorobiia > Chlorobiales > Chloroherpetonaceae > [Chlorobium] sp. 445. Next base: position 31,349 of record NSLH01000021.1, on the reverse strand, counting down.
CAATGTGTGGTGAGATGGCTGCAAACACCTTAGCAATACCCTTGCTTTTGGGCTTAGGACTGCACGAATTTAGCGTTGCAAGTTCAAACATTCCGCAAATCAAGCGCATCATTTCGCGTGTCTTGCTCAATGAAGCCAGCGAACTAGCTGCGCAGTGCTTGAAGTTTGCAACCTCACAAGAAATTGAACAAGCCTTGCGTCAATTCAAAGCACAGCATCAACTGTGAGATAAAGTTGCGCCCTTTGCTTCGCTTATGCTCCCGCGTTCATGAGTTTGAAGAACTCTTTGTTGCTCTTTGTGCTCTCGATTTTCTCCAAAATAAACTCCATACCTTCAATTGGGGTCTTGTCGGCAAGGTATTTGCGCAGGAGCCACATTCTTGAAATTTCTTCTTGTGAGACGAGCAACTCTTCACGGCGTGTACCAGATTTGAGAATATCAATAGCAGGGAAGATGCGCCGATCTGCAAGGCGACGATCGAGCACAAGTTCCATATTACCTGTGCCTTTGAACTCTTCGAAGATAACATCGTCCATACGTGAGCCTGTATCGACGAGTGCTGTAGCAATAATGGTCAGGCTGCCACCTTCTTCGACATTGCGTGCGGCACCAAAAAATCGCTTGGGCTTATGCAGAGCATTAGCATCAATCCCGCCAGAGAGAATCTTACCAGAATGCGGAATAACCGTGTTATGTGCACGAGCAAGGCGTGTAATGGAGTCGAGCAAGATGACCACATCACGGCGCGTTTCCACAAGGCGCTTGGCTTTCTCAAGGACCATCTCTGCAACTTGCACATGCCGCTCGGGCTCTTCGTCGAAGGTCGAGCTAATGACTTCAGCTTGCACATTGCGCTCCATATCAGTGACTTCTTCAGGGCGTTCATCAATCAGCAGCACAATGAGATAGACTTCGGGATGATTCTTAGCGATGCTGTTTGCAATTTTTTGCAAAAGCATGGTTTTGCCTGTTTTGGGCTGTGCTACAATCAAGCCACGTTGCCCTTTGCCAATCGGTGTGAAGATGTCCATAATTCGCATGGAAACTTCGCTGGGCACGGTCTCCAAGCGCAAGCGCTCGGTAGGATAGAGCGGTGTAAGGTTATCGAAATTGATTCTATCGCGTATGGCTTCAGGATCAACGCCGTTAATGGTCTCAATTTTAAGCAGAGCGAAGAATCGCTCGCCTTCTTTCGGCGCACGTACTTGCCCGCGCACGGTGTCACCCGTCTTCATATTGAAGCGTTTGATTTGCGAAGGCGAGACATAAATGTCATCGGGCGAAGAAAGATAGTTGTAGTTCGGTGAGCGCAAAAAGCCATAGCCGTCAGACATCACTTGCAAGACACCCGTATTGGTGATGACATTAGTGGCAGTTTCGGGTGCACTCTCAGCCTTTTGGGCTTGTGTCTCGATGATTTTATAGATAATCTCATCTTTGCGCAACCCGCTTGTGGAAATGCCCATTTCTTTTGCGATGACAGTCAGCTCAGCCACCTTCTTTTTTTGCAGGGTAGCAATATCAAGCCCGTTGGTCGTGGCGGTAGTTGCAGTGCTTGGTGAACTCATAATTATCTTCAAGAATGATGTTGAGAATTATAATGTTGTAATGCTTCTCTTACGAGAGCAATTACAGTTTCAACTCAGTGACGTGTTTGAAAGGGTATAGAAAATTCCCGTAGAAAAATCTTCGGCGCGTATTTCAAAGTTACAGTTGACGCTTCAAAGTCTGAATGCAGGCCGACACAGGCTTGTGAAAGAGAGTGTATTGAAAAAAGTGATTTGCTTACTTAATGCGTTCAACTGCAAATATAAGGACAAATTTGAGACAAACAACAAAATTACGCAAGGACTTTTTCAGACTCACCACTCATCTTCAAGATTAACGAAACTTCGCCTGAGACATAAAACGAACCTGTTATCAGCAAAGCATCTTTTTCCTGCATCTCTTCTCTTGCAGCATGAACGGCTTGCGCAATGCTCTCAAAAGTGCGGTGCATAGCCCCAATCTCTGAAAGCAACAGAGCAAGGTCCTCCACACGAGCCGCACGCTCAAGATTCGCAGATGCGAGATAAAACTTATTTGCTATACGTGCAAGAGGCAGCAGCATGCCTCTGATATCCTTATCCTGCATAGCCCCAAAGATAACTAAGAGTCGATTAAACTCATGGCGATGCTGCTCCAAAGTGCGAACGGTGTGTTCCATGCCGTTGGGATTGTGCGATGCATCCAAGATTACAAGCGGTGAACGAGAAAGAATTTCCAGACGCGCACGATGTCCTGTGTTGCGCAAAACATGCCGAATGCCATCACGGATAGCGCGCTCGGTAAGAGTCATAGCCTCTGCGCAGAGCGTAGCAAGACGCAAGTTTTCGGCTTGATACTGACCCCAGAGTGAGGTGCGCAAGCCAAAATAACTGCGTACGGGCGTTTTGAGATGTACCGCCAACTCACCTAACGCAGAGGGCGCAAGTTGACTGTGTGCAACCGCTGGGGCAACTGTAACAGGCGACTTTTTTTTTCTTTTGCGACTGCCATAATCACTTCCAGCGCTTCCAAGTGCTGACGAGCCACAATAGTCTGGGCACGAGATTTCACGATACCTGCTTTTTCTGCGGCAATTTGCTCAATAGTCTCGCCTAACCACTGTTGATGGTCATAATCAATCGGCGTAATGAGGCAATAATCAGGCAAGACCACATTAGTTGCATCAAGTCGCCCGCCCATGCCCACTTCAATGACGGAGACATCAACGGATTCTTCTGAAAAATACCTAAACGCCATAGCCGTTGTAGCTTCAAAAAACGTCGCATTAAGGTCTTGAATTTTTGCTTTGAGGTCAGCGGTTAAGCCTGCTATGTAGTCTTCGCTAATCATCTGACCATTGATGCGAATTCTTTCCTCAAAGCGTTCGACATGCGGCGAGGTGTAAAGTGCGGTTTTTAATCCTGCTTCTTGGCAAATTGATGCCATAAATGCCGCAGTTGACCCTTTGCCATTTGTGCCGGCAATATGCACAACGGTGCCAAGCCGGCGTTCAGGGTTACCCAGATAGTTGCAAAGCGCCGTGATATTCTCCAAGCTCATCTTCATGCCGAAGCGGTGAAGCGGAAACAAAAAGGCGATGGCATCTTGATAGGTCATTGATTAAATCAAAAGTGTTAAACTCGGTGTATTTTCATCCTGCAGTGTCTGTGGCGCAAATTGCGCTCTAAGCTTATGGCTTACGGCGTAAGTTACTAAACCGCCGGCAGATTTATGAGTGGCTTTTTGACATCTAAAGTTGAAGACTTAAGGGCTATCACTTCTGTGCGTACTTTAGAGCGAGGCGCACAAGTTCATCGGTTTTTGCATTCGGTGCTTCAGCGATGGCGGCACGCATGGCTTTTTCGGCAACAGGCTTTGCAAAGCCAAGTGCTAAAAGTGCAGAATACGCATCACTTCGGGCTTGCTGCAAGTCGCTTTGAACACCGATTGGCGTTGGTTTTAAATCTAATTTGGTAAGTTTATCGCGTAGTTCCAAAATGATGCGCTCTGCAGTTTTTCTGCCTACGCCTGAAATGCGCGTCAGCGCAGCAAGGTGATTGCCAATAATGGCTTCACGCAGTGCCCCAACGTCCATGCCAGAAAGAATGGTTTGCGCCATTTTGGGTCCGACACCGCCAACGCTAATTAGCAGCTTAAAGATCACACGTTCTTCTTCGCGAGCAAAACCATAGAGTTGAAAGGCATCATCACGCACATAAAGATAAGTAAGCAATTTGACCGTCTGATTGAGCTCTGGTAATTCCGCATAGGTATTTGCTGAAATACTCGCACTAAAGCCAATGCCGCCTACTTCCATCGTTACCTCTGTCGGCGATTTGTCGGTCAGCGTGCCAATCAGGTAGGCAATCATGAGAGCGGCAAGTTAAGATGAAATAAACGTAGCAACAGGGCGTAAGACAGGCACCTCAAGAGCACTATGCCGACTTTACGCTGAAGCGCTGGCTGATTGGGTGCGACGGTTGACCAGTTTCGCGAGCGCCGATTTTTGGCGAGCAGCTTTGTTTTTGTGAATCACGCCTTTAGCGGCAATGCGATCGAGCTTTTGGGTCGCTGCACGCAGCGCTTTTTCAAGTTCTTCCTTTGGCGCATTGCTTGCAGCAAGACGTGCAACGGTTTTAATCAACTGTTTCGCCTCTTTTTTCCGAGCGCGGTTATAGGCGTTGCGACGCTTGGACTGGCGTACACGTTTTTCAGCGGACTTATGCTGTGGCATAGTTCAGCGTTATCGTTTCAAATTTGATGTAAAGACATTCAAAAAATTGAGCGCCAAAGATACAGCGATTCTTTCGGATTGCAAAACAGCAAATCATCTGTTTTGGCATGAGTGCGGTATGCTTGGAGAGCCTGTTTGCTAACACTCGTGCCAGCACCGAAGGTAAAGCTGCTCGATTGCATGTGTCATAGCGGCGTTTGTAAACTCAGCATAAGCGCGCTGCACAGAGGCTTGCCCCAAAGCAAGACGCAAGTCAGCGTGATGCGCCAGCAAAATGATTTTTTCTGCCAATTGCTCAATTGTCTGCGGTGTAACAGGCGAAGCAGGAATGAGAAACCCATTTTCACCATCACGAATCATCTCTGAGGCCCCGTCGAGATTGAAACAAACAATTGGCTTTGCCATTGCCATTGCTTCCTGAATGACACGTGCTAAACCCTCATGCAGAGAGGTATGGACAATCACATCGCTAATAGCAACAAGGCGTGCAACTTCCGCAGGTGGTACAACACCCACAAAGCGCACCGCCGAAGTAAGCCCACACGCTGCGATGTATTGGCGAAGCTGAGGCTCAAAATCGCCACCACCAATGAAGAGAAACTTCGCTGAAGGCACTGCTGCCAAAATGCGTGGCATAGCATCAATGAGAAATTGATGACCTTTGAGCTTCGTCAGTCGTGAGATTTTAGAGACAATGAAATCACTCTCAGCAAAGCCAAACTTGTTTGCATAGTGCTTTTTGAGTTGTCTGACATCAGGAATGGGCATGAAAAATGAATCATGCAAGCCACTACGCACGACGGAGTATTGCTCTCTTCTGCCAATTGCGTTGGCAAGATGTGTTTCAATCATGGTTTGCGAGACACTGGTAAAATGTGTGGTATAACGCGCTGCCCAGCGTTCAAGCAAAAGGAAAAGTCGACGCAAAGCAGCAGGTTGATGCGCTGTAAAAGAAAGTAAATGCAAAGTGTGAAAGGTGAGTGGCACGCCAGCCAGAGCTGCAGCAAAGCGACCTAAGATGCCCGCTTTCGCTGTGTGCGTGTGCACAATGTCAAACTTACGCGAGCAAATGAAATCGTAGAGGTCAAGAAAGGCGCGCAAGTCGTGCAATGGGCTAACTTCTTTGACAAGGTCAGGAAAGACCGTAACACGCAGCCCTAAGGTGCGTGCTTCGCTAAATAAATCCCCTTCAGATGCAACGTTCGGACCCGTTGCAATTTCAACATCATAGCCTTTCTTTTGTAAGCCGCAGGCTAAAGCTACAACGCCTTCAGTAGCGCCACCGACACTAAACACGGTGATGATATGCAGAATCTTCGGTTTGCGCATCAGTATCGGTTTAGCGCAATGACGGTTTTGAGAATCACATTGTCAAGAAAAGACTGCCGAAGCGCTTCACCTGTCAAGAGATACCCAATACGTGCAGAAAACTGCTGTTTAGACTGCAAAAAACGCTGCAAGATACGGCTTTCTCGTGCGGCAAGTTTTGCACCAAAACACTTCTCGAATTCATGAGCTTGCTGGCTTAATCGGAAAATGCGGCTATTGCCCTGTGTCAAACTTTTCCAATGCCGCTGCATTTTGCCCAAAAGTGTAACTGAAGTACCAATGGCATTCTGTGCATGTTGGCGGTATTTAAGTGTGGGTGTCTCATCATAGAGCAAGGTGCCGAAAGCAGAGGCAACAAGATAAATCCACCAGTCGTGCATAATCGTGCGTTCAGGCAAGGCAGATAGAATCAGCGACCGCAAAGCGCGATTGAAGACCATCGTGCAGCCGGTGGCTTGATTTTGTACGAGTGCATTAGCAAACCCCAGGCGTTGTGCATGAGGTGAATATGCCAAGTGCCTGAGTTGTGTGTCAACAATCTCAAAGCGTGAAAAGTAAAGCAAAGGCGCTGTGCCATCGGCTTGTGAAAGATAGGCAAGGGCACGAGAGAGTTTGTCAGAGTGCCACACATCATCTTGATCGCTAAAGCTAAAGTAATCTGCCTCAGCATCGGCATGCTCCAAAAGCCAAAAAAAACTTTTGCAGCACCGAGATTTTCGCCACGAAAGAGTCGAAGGTTCGCATACCGCTGGGCATAATCGGAGAGAATCTGCCAAGTGCGGTCTTGTGAGCCATCGTCGCGCACATAAAGCGAGAGCGCAACCTGCTTTTGACGAAAGATGCTCTCCAACTGTTCAGCCAGATAGGTTTCGCCGTTGTATGTAGAAAGTAGCACGCAGACTTTCATCTGACTGTCATGGGTGAGTTGCTGATGGCTGTGTCAAAGTTTTGAGAAAATAAAATCCAAAGCGGTTGCGAAAAATCTCAAGTTCGAGCGCAGACTGTCGGGCTTTGTGTGCAAAATGGCGTTTGAGTCGCAGCATGAGCCATGTCTTGAAAAAGAGCCAGCGATAGAGCCGCAGCGTCAGGTATGCCTTAGCAGGTAAGTAATGTTTGTAGCAAAAGCGTGAGAGTCCAAGCAGAAACCGTTCCATTTGGCGCTTGACTTTTTCGGGTGTCTCGCCGCCGTAGGAGTAACTAAACAAATGGGTAAGCCGTGCGGAAGGCACGAAAAAGACTTTCCAGCCTGCACGCCAAGCACGATAGCACAGGTCGCTATCCTCGAAATACGCTACGAACTGTTCATCGTAGAGTGAAAGTGCGTGAGCAAGGCTTGCGCGAATGAACAGGTTTGTGCCGACCACCATAGGCACAGGATAGGCGCGTGTGAGGGTGCGTGGCACAGTCCCAAGATGCGTTGGTGGCAAGAAGGGAAATAAGCGTCGGAGCCAGAAGAGTTCGGCAAATGCAGCAAAAGGTGAAGGAAACGCCCCAAATGAATGTTGGTGCGAGCCATCAGGATTGAGAAGCAAGCCGCCGCAAATACCTGCCTCTGGTGTTGCATCCATAAATCGTACAAACTCTAAGAGCACATTATTTTCAAACATGGCATCGTTGTTAAGCAGAAGAAAATATCGACCAGAGGCGAGTGTCATGGCGCGGTTTGTAGTAGCAGCATAGCCGAGATTGCGCGCATTGACAAGTACTTTGACCTGTGGAAAATTGCGCTGCACAAGTTCGAGGCTTGCATCGGTCGAGGCATCATCGCAGAGCACGATTTCAAATGAAACTTGTTGTGTATGCTGATAAATTGAGTCAAGACAGCGCGGCAAAATGTGCTCCCCGTTCCAATTTGCAATCAAGACAGAGACATCGGGCGCCGTGCTATTCATGCTGGATTTGGGTTGCAGGTTAAGATTTGACAAGCAAAGCAGCATAATCTGCGATAAGTTGCGCAGCACTTTCTTGAGCGTTAAAGGCTTGACGCACAAATGCGTAAGCATGTTCAGAAAGTAAGGTGCGCCGCTCAGGTGACTGCAGCAAAAAGAGAATTTGCTGTGCAAATGTCACGGCATCATCGGCAATCAAAATATCGCGCTCGGGCATAGCACCAACGCCTTCGTTTGCAATAGAACTTGCCACAGTGGGCACACCATAAGCCAGCGCATCCAAAAGTTTGACAATAATGCCGCCACCTACAAAAAGCGGTACAACTGCAAGTGTGGCGCGCATGTAAAAATCTGCCAACCGTTCCTGATAGCCATGCACCACAACAGGCAATCCTTGAACGTGCTGCAAAAAGTCATGGCTAGCACCAGCACCGACCAAATGCACATGCGCCTGTGGTACTTTTTCCCATACAATGGGCATCACGTCGTCGATTAAGAAATGCACCGCTGACAAATTTTCAGGGCGATAGAGTGCGCCAACAAACAAAATCATGTTGTTTTCACGATGGCAAGTGCGCACATCAAAAACTCGGGGTATCAACGCTGGAGCGGCGCACCCCAACAGAAAGTGAAGGTGCAGCATCGCGCAGTAACTTGGCATCGAACGCCGAGAGTGCATAGACTTTTCTCACATATCGGTATGCTTTGAGTTCAGCACGACGAATAAAAGCATAACGCATCCATGCTGCAAGTCTATCAAGCCCCTTTGTGGCAAGCGCCATTCGAAGCGCTGGCTTGAACTCCACATCGTGTGCCACACCTACCGTCACGCCATAAGGTGCAAGCCTACGCGCAAAGAGCCGACAAAAATAGCCATATTCAATCTGAATAATGTCAGGTTGAACTGCTGCAATTGCCTGCACGGTGCGCTGCAAAAATGCTTTTTGGTCGGGGTACGCTCGCGCATAAATGCCGAAAAATGTTGCTGCATACTGTGCGGTGCTCACCAACAGTGTGCGCAGCGTCTTTAGGTAGCCACCCAAAGAAGACCGCCGTGCTTGGATTGCCACAAGAGCGCTTTCACGTTTGGGTACGGCGCAAACAAGCTCAAAGAGTGTTTTGACTTCATCGAGTTTTGCGACTTCATCCGGCTCATACATCGTTGCCAAAAAATTTGATGCGATTGCACAAGTTCACGCAGCAGCGTAAAGAGAATAGCACTGCCGCCGTGCGGAGCATTCGCATAAGGTAAGTATGGCGTGATAACCAAAATTTTCATTCTGATTCTATCTCAACGATAAAGAGGCGACGATAGCACTCACCGAAGGAAAGGCACTTGTAGAGCAAGGAAAAATTTTGATGTACTCAAAGAGTCGCTGCGCCAGCGCTGAAGGATTAAGCCAGAGGCGCATTTCAAGTTCGCGTATGCAGAGATTGTAATTTTTCTGCACACGAATCTGTGCGCGCCGTTGATGCACATGCAAGGCGTGCGCAAGGTAGGCTTGAATCTCCGCCACTGTTGGTAAGCCATACGCGACGTGTTCAATGAGAAAGGAATCTCGCTTGCCGTGTTTGTGAGCGTAAAGCGCATCGAGTTTTTTGTCCTGTTCAGCTGCATGCTTGCCTGTTGGTACAGCAAGAAAAAGGCGCTGCTTCGACACACGAATCAGTTCTGAGACCATTGTTGCGCGCTGATGTGGCACAATATGCTCGAGTGTATCTGTAGAGACAACTACATCAAATGAGCAATCTGTAAAAGGCAGATGAACATCCGTGAGCGCTACTGTTTGCAAATTCGGAAGCGGTGGTGTTGGAAAGTGAACATCTGCACCGACGACAGAATGCTTAACAAAGCGTGCAATGCCTTCCGAGCCACTGCCAACTTCTAAGAGTGTAGTGTAGTGTGACTGTTGTTGGAGTTCATGCAGCACAGGCAAATAGCGAATGTTGGTATCAATCCCGGCGGTCAGTGTGCGAAGTCGCATAGCAAAGTCGATCAAAAAATGTGATTGAGGCAAAGAGCAGCGCATTGACAAAATTCGTGTTGATGTAAGTCATCACCGGTGATGTAATTGAGGTTACCATATAAGCCGTAAGTGTGCCCACAGCGGCAAGCAAGATACTTTGTGCCGTGCTCGAGGGCGCTCTCTGAAACAAACGAATACCTTGAAGCAGTGCGCCAATCCAAAGCATAAGAAAAATCAGCAGACCTAAGCAGCCAGACTTATGCAAGACTTGTGCGTAGTTGTTGTGAATAAACCACCACTCCACAATACCTTCTTTGATGTTGCTATCTCCAAAGCGATAGACTGCAACGGTAGCCCCGGCGCCTTTTCCAAAGAGCCAGTGATTGGGCAATTCATCGAGCACGGCTAAGACTTCAAGCACGCGTTCTGCACTGCTGACATCCAAATTGCCAACAGCAGATGAGCCGCGATATGTGGTCAGCGAAATGAAATTGTCAAGTGAAAGTCCTAATGCCAGTGTAGTGCCAACTGCAGCGAGTGCAAGCAGACCTAAGCCAATGGCAAATTTGAAAGAGCGTCTGAATCCAACGACAAGGAGCATCATAACGAAGCCTGCAAAGAACCCCAGATAAAGTCCGCGTGTGAAGGTAATCAGTAGACCAGCGAGCATGACAAGTAGCACCAGAGAAGTTGACAGCAGCGGAGTTGTGCCCCTGCTCGTGAGCATTTTTGCAATCAGTGCGAGCGTAGAGCCAACAAGCAAAAACGATATGCCAGAATTGTATCGCACAAAACCGCGAATGAGAATGTCATCAATGAGACTGAGAGCAGCAAACAGGAACCCCACGCCAATCAAGGCGTTGAGAGCAAAAGCAATATCGGTATCTGTTTTGAAAAAGTGCAGATAAACATAGAATAGCAAGAGATAGAGAAAATCGCGCACGTCGCCGAAAAGATAAGTGAGCGTATTGCGATTGATTGCGCCATAGATAGCTGATGCAAAAAACATGATAGCGTAGATGGCAAAAAGTCGCTCAAGGCGTGTCCAGCGTGAAGGGCGCGGCAGGCGTGGTTGTTTGAGGTAATCGAAGAGTGCAACGGCAAAGAAGAGCAGCAGCACAGCATCTTGCAGAAAGAGTCCGCCGCCGCCAATCGGTTTGCTGAAGTGTTTTTCAGAGAGTGGGATAGCAGGACTAATAAGAAAAAAGAGAGCAAGCAGCAGCAAAAACAGGATACGAAAAGAAAAGGCTTGAAAGAAACCCACGACCACTAAAGCCCCAGCTAGCAGCACGGCAAAGATGATGTTGAAGTAAGCGATAGCTCCGAGTATCAAAACAAGTACAAAGAATGCAGCATAAAGTGCCGCTTGGCGGCGAGGCGTGGGCGTTAGCGTAGGCTGAACATCTTGCGCAGAAGTTGAAACCATGGTTCGCTTGAAAGTTTTTCGGCTTCATGCTGAAAGATCACAAAAGAGAGCGAAAGAAATAGCCCAGCAAAAAAGCCACCTAAGATAATCAGCAGGCGCTTGGGGCGATCTTTCCACTCTGGTACATTGCCTCGGTCGAGCACAAGTAGCGTTGGTGTGTCGCGTGCTTCTTGAAGTTTAGCTTGTTCATACTGCGGCACGAGAAATTCTACAATCTTGGTGTGAAGTAAAACATCACGATAGAGCCGCAGATACTCCATGCCCAAATCAGGCATCTTAGCAAGCGGAATGATGAGGTCAGACTTCAAGCCGCCGACTTCAAACTTCTTGGCTTGACGGCGCAATTCAGCAGCTTTGCTGCGTGCTTGCAACACTTCTGGGTGAAGGTCGCCCAGGCTTTGACGCAAGACATTGTATTCTACTTCGCTTTGCACGGCTAAGGCTTCAACCTGTGCAGAGGCTTCCAAACTTGCTTTAACTTGCTCACGCACTTCACCCACACGGTAAGTTTTCTGAAATTCATTGAGCCGTTCTTCAGCTACTTTGAGATCGGCTTGTGCGTCAGCATATCGTTTTTCAATAAACTTGCGCTGATATCGTGCGTTTTCGGTTGCAAGTTCACGGTTAATCGAATCAATGAGGGCTACGACATAATTAACCATCTCTGCAGCTTTGACTGAATCGCCTTTGAAATACGCCGTAATGGTAACGGTGTTGTTGCGGTTATTTTTGAAGATGAGATTTTTGTCTAATTCCTCAAGTGTTTTTTTAATCGGTTCGCGTGTAGAAGGCGAATCAAATTCGTATTGGCGCACAAGGTCAAATTTTTCAATGACAGCAAGACGCAAACGGCGGCTATCAAAAATCGCTTCATAGCGATCGATATCGTCAGCAGTTTTGCTTTTACCAAAAACACTTTCTGCGGCACTGCCAAGATTGCCCCCGAAGCCTGTGGCACCGCCCAAAAGTCGAGTGAGACCGACAAGATCGCTTTGTGGTGGCACAAGAATCGTTGCAGAAGACTTATACCATTCTGGCAAGAGGAAACTGATAACAGTGGCAACAAGTGTAGAAAAGAGCGTGCCAATCACGATGAACTTGCGCCAAGGGTAAATCACATTGAGGTATTCTACAAAACGAGAGGGCGCAGCGCCAGCTTGTCCATTGTCAAGGGCATGTTCCTTTGCAACAGGCTCACTTGTAGAAGGCAGCGAAAGCGGTTCTTGTGGCATAGCGTGTCGTTAAGAATTGACAATCAAGGTTGGCGAAAGACTTGGAAAATCAAGAGTGCCAGTGTAGCCAGCGTTGAGACAATTGACACCACAGGCGTAATTTCTGCCATTTGTTGCGCGAAAGTTTTCTGAAACTTTTTGGGTACAAAAATCCAATCGCCTGATTCTATAGTGGTTTCTCTGGGAAACTTCCATTCATAACTGCCTGCTTTAAGAATGCGGACATCGCCTGTAGATTCGTTCGTTTCACCGCCTGCAAGCGCAATATAGTCTTTGTAAGTGCGCCCTGCTACGTATTTGATATGACCGGGATGAGCAACTTGTCCGAAGACATAAACCGTGCCTGCATCACGTGGCACGATGATAAGGTCGCCATCTTCGAGTACAGGGTCTTCTTGCTGACCGCTAAAAATAGCGCGAAAGTCTGCTGAGACATAATTGCGACGGGCGCCAAACTCAAGATTGAAGTTTGCAGCCTCTTCTGCATCAAGGTCGCCGGTACGAATGAGCTGCTGGCGAATGAAGTCAAGGTCTTGTGGCGCATTAGCTGGCAGCGGCACACCCTCTTCTGATTTAGGTCGGCGAAAAATGCGCGCCCCCGACAGCAAGGCTTCTTTAGTAAATCCACCTGCGAGTGCAATCACTTCTTTAAGTGTTGTCTTTTGCGATTCGATTGCATAGAAGCCCGGATATTCGACTGCACCTTTCACGGTAACATTGCCCACGCGTGAGAGCGCTTTGAGGCGCACTTGCACACGGTCGTTGGGCAAAAGCGGTACATCAGGCGCTTTGCCTAAGAGAATCTCAGAGAGGTTGACTGTGAGCCGCTCAAAGCCAGTTGGAGTGCGACGCGTGATTTGCACATGTTCTAAATCGGCATTTTTTGGTGGCGCCAAGTGCAATTTTGTAAAGTGTCGAAAGACTATCAAAACGTGAGTACTCATAGAGTGCAGGCAATTGCACAGCACCATCAATGCCAACCAAATCCATATTCTCGAGCTGCAAATTCGGTACTTCAATCACATCGCCCTCGCGCAGGCGTGGATTAAAACGACGGTCACCCGTCATAAAGTAACGAATAAGGTCAACGGCTTCAGTACTACCATCGCTGTGTCGCAGCGTGATATTGCGCAGGGAAGCCTTCACGATTGACGCCGGTTCGGGATAAAGACGACGGGCAACAGCTTGTGCCGCATCAGGCGGGGGCGGACCTTGTGAATTAGCAAGGTAGAAGACTTTATCGACGCGGTCTAAAGGCGTGGCAATTTGCTGCCCTTTGGTAGAAACAGCACCAGAGACCATGACAAAAAACGAGCGCGGCTGATAGAGCGAAAGTGCAAAACTTGAACTCTTGTACTGACGCAGTGCGGCTTGCTCTACTTCCTTTTTGAGGTCAGCTAGCGATTTGCCTTTGGCTTCAAAAATTCCAATCGTTTTGAGCGAAAGCAAGCCTTCAGGCGAAATCATGCTGCGAAGTGTGAGCGGCACAGTACCGAAAACATTGACTTCCACGACATCGCCCGAGCCCAAAACATATTCGTTCGGGTTGATGGCTTCCTCCAATGGCAGACTTTGAAAGGACTCTGGAGCAAGGCTAAGTGCATTTAGACGGTCAAGTGAGCCTTGTCCCTGACTGCCGAATGCCGAAAAGTAGTTCCGCATAATTGAACTGCGGCGTTCATCTGCGCTTGGTGCAGGTGGCGTTTGACCCTGCACCATTTGACTATGCGTAAGAAAGACACAGAACAATAATGCAGCAAGAACAAAAAAATGAGTCATCAAGCAAGAGACACTGAGTTTTAGAGACGCGCAAGATAAAAAGCATTAGGATTTTCTCGTGGAGAGAAAGTCGACCCTGGATAGACAAATAAACACAAAACATCAAAAGAAAACGTAAATTCGACAAACTGGCTAAAAATAACGCACTGGTTAAAAATCGCTTTTGAACATCTGTATTGAGATGCCATCTCTCTCCTTTGGCGAAATCGTTGATATGGAGTTAGCAAAGCGTGCGCTGCTGTTGCTTGCAGTTGATCCAACTTTAGGCGGTGTGGCAATTCCGGCATCTGTAGGCTCTGGCAAGTCAACGCTGGCACGCGCCTTTGCTCGCATCTTGCCTGAAGATACACCGTTTGTCGAGTTGCCTATCAATGCCACAGAAGATCGTTTGCTTGGTGGACTAGACCTTGAAGCAGCACTTGCAACTGGCAAACGCTTGATTGAAAAAGGATTGCTTGCAAAGGCACACGGTGGTGTGCTTTATGTCGATTCACTCAATTTGCTCGATAGTGCAATTTCTGCGCAACTCATTGATGTAATGTCGCGTGGCGTGGTCATCGTTGAGCGTGAAGGACTCTCAGCAGTGCATCCTGCCGAATTTATGCTGGTTGCAACATTCGACCCAAGCGACGGCGATGTGAGAATGGGGCTGCTTGACCGCATTGGACTCATCGTGCCATTTTCAGCACAAAGTGAAGCAGAGATTCGTGCCGAAGTGGTGCGCAGCGTGCGTGCCAAAGAGTTAGGACACACAGTGCACCATGAAGATGTGCATCAAGAAGAAACAGCGTTGCGTGCGCTCATTTTCTCAGCACGTGAAGATTTGCGAAGAGTTGTCATTTATGATGAGCAGCTCGAGGCGCTATCGCAAGCTGCTTTGGAGCTTGGTGTAGAAGGCAATCGTGTCGATGTCTTTGCGGCAAAAGCGGCCATGGCAAGTGCCGCTTTGAACGGCGAGACCGAAGTCGGCGAGAGCGATCTCAAACTGGCAACGAAGTTGGTGCTCTTGCCGCGTGCCACACGTATGCCAGAACCACAAGAAGATGAACCAGCGCCAGCACAGCCAAAGCAAGCCCCGCCATCAGACAAAAATGAATCGCAAGATGAGCAGACTAATGAGCAAGCACAGCGCCCTTCGCCCGAAGAAATTAGTGAGATGCTTCTAGAGACCATTGAAACAGAGCTGCCTGATGTATTGCAGAATTTGGCATTTGCAGAGCAGCGAAAGGGTAAATCTGGCAAGCGTGGTGTAGCCGAAAACACGCGACGCGGCAAATACATTCGCGCAGTCAGCGGCAACTTGCGCGAAGGCAAACTTGCACTTATTCCAACCTTAATGGCAGCAGCACCGTGGCAACACACACGTCAAGCAGCACAACCTCACACTGCAAAAAAACGCTTGGTAATCAAAAAAGATGATGTGCGCATCAAGCGCTTTCGAGATAAAGCAGGCACGCTGTTCGTCTTTGTGGTCGATTCCTCAGGCTCCATGGCGCTCAATCGTATGCGTCAAGCTAAGGGTGCCGTGGCAAGCCTCCTACAAAATGCTTACGTTCATCGTGATCAAGTTGCGCTAATTGCATTTCGTGGCAAGACAGCCGAAGTCCTATTGCCGCCCTCGCAGAGTGTTGAGCGCGCTAAACGCGAACTTGATATCTTGCCCACTGGCGGCGGCACACCCTTAGCAGCAGCCTTACTTACAGCATGGAAAACCATTGAGCAAATGCGCTCAAAAGGTAACTTGCGTGCAACGCTTGCGCTCATCACAGATGGACGTGCAAATACCGCACTTGACCAATCACAGAACGACAGAGAAAAAATTCAGAAAGAAATTGATGAACTGGCTTTGCTCATTCGTTCAAGCCATATCAACACGATTGTGATTGATACACAGATGAATTTTCTTACTAAGGGTGAAGCCCAAACGTTAGCACAAAAACTGGATGGCAAATACGTGTATCTGCCTAATGCACGTGCTGACCAAATCACGCAAGCGGTGCTGTCGTAGTGCAAACTTGAATAAGCAAAGAATAAGCAAAACTTGTTGAAATGATACTTGTCATTGACAACTACGATTCATTCACTTACAACCTTGTCCAATACTTAGGCGAACTCGGCGCTGAGCTTGAAGTCTACCGCAATGACGCACTCACAATTGAAGCCATTCGACAAAAGCATCCTGAAAAAATTGTCATCTCTCCAGGACCCTGCACACCGAAAGAAGCAGGTATTTCTGTACCGCTCATTCGAGCTGTGCAAGGTGAAATTCCAATCTTGGGCGTATGCTTAGGTCATCAATCTATCGGCGAAGCCTTAGGCGCAAACGTAGTGCGAGCACCAGAACCAAAGCATGGCAAAGTGTCCATGATTTATCACAATGGCAGTGCGCTGTTCAAAGATGTGGCAAATCCATTTCAAGCTACGCGCTACCATTCGCTGATTGTAGAGCAAGAAACCTTACCAGCCTTGCTGAGTATCACGGCGTGGACAGATGATGGGCTTATTA
This sequence comes from [Chlorobium] sp. 445, assembly GCA_002763895.1. NCBI lineage: Bacteria > Pseudomonadati > Chlorobiota > Chlorobiia > Chlorobiales > Chloroherpetonaceae > [Chlorobium] sp. 445. Next base: position 14,959 of record NSLH01000021.1, on the reverse strand, counting down.
TGGCAATGGAGTGCACCGCAAAAAAACTCTACGGCGTGCAGTTTCACCCTGAATCGATTATGACGCTCGAGGGCAAACACATACTCAAAAATTTTCTTGAGCTCTAAGCAAATGAAGGGACGCAAATTTCAAATAAGCATTTTAACTTAACTCTTTGAGCAATGCATCACTTCAAACTTTTAATCACACTAACAATGATTGTTCTAACCTCTCTGGTAGAGACGCCTGAAGCCGAGGCACAAAAAAATCGCTGCCACCAAAACCGCCTGTTGCAAAGAAAATTCCAAAAACTGATGTATTGCATGGTGAGACGCGCGTAGATAACTATTTCTGGCTGCGTGAAAAATCCAATCCTGAAGTGATTCGCTATCTCGAAGAAGAAAATGCTTACACCGATGCGATGACGGCTGACATCAAAGCCTTTGAGGAAGCACTCTACAAAGAAATTAGAGGGCGCATCAAAGAAACAGATTTGAGCGTGCCATACAAAAAAGGCGACTACTGGTATTATGTACGCTTCGAAGAAGGCAAGCAGTATGGCATCTATTGCCGCAAGCAGAAGTCAATGGAAGAAGGGCAAGAAGAAATTTTGCTTGATTTGAATGAACTGGGCAAAGACAAACCATTTATCGCACTGGGCGAATATGCCGTAAGTGACAACGGCGAACTGCTGGCGTATTCACTCGATCTAACAGGCTTTCGTCAGTATCTCTTGCAAATCAAAAATCTTAAGACCGGTGAAGTTTATCCTGAAAAAATTGAGCGCGTAACTGGCGCAGAGTGGGCAGCTGACAATCAAACGCTGTTCTACACGCAAGAAGATTCGCTTACAAAGCGTAGCCACAAACTCTTCCGACATAAAGTCGGTGAGCCAGTTGAAAAAGACGCATTGCTCTTCGAAGAAAAAGATGAACTGTATCGTTTGTTCGTCTCCCGCACGCGCGATCAGAAGTACATTTTGCGTAGCTCAGCAAGTTCAGAGACCTACGAGTTTTGGTATCTCGATAGCCAGAAGCCAATGGAAGAGTTTAAGGTGATTTTGCCACGCGAAGAAAAACACAAATACACAGTCGAGCATCGTGAGGGACTCTTTTACATTCGCACAAATAAAGACGCCAAAAATTTTCGTCTTGTTACTGCGCCTGTCGAAAGACCAACGGAGTGGACAGAAGTGCTGGCGCATCGTCCGAGTGTGAAACTCGAAGAAGTTGATGTCTTCAAAAATCATCTGGTGATACACGAGCGCGAAGCTGGGCTGCTGAAGATGCAAATCATAAACTTTAGCACAAAAGAATCGCACGAGATAGCTTTCCCCGAGCCAACCTATGATGCCTATCCGTATGTCAATCCAGAGTTTAACACGAACCTTTATCGCTACGGCTATCAATCGCTTGTCACCCCAGCATCGGTGTTTGAATACAATATGGACACACGTGAGCAGAAACTCTTGAAGGAAACTGAAATCGTAGGCGGCTACGACAAAACGCAGTTTCAAAGCGAGCGCATTTTTGCTACAGCCTCAGATGGTACGAAAATTCCGATTTCACTTGTCTATAAAAAAGGCTTCAAAAAAGATGGAACGGCACCGGCATTGCTTTATGGCTACGGTTCATATGGTATCTCAATGGATGCCTCGTTCAGTGTGGCGCGTCTTTCACTGTTGGAGCGTGGGATGCTGTTTGCAATTGCACACATTCGCGGCGGCGGCGACTTAGGCGAAGAGTGGCATGAAAACGGCAAGATGATGAAGAAAATGAATACCTTTACAGATTTTATTGCATGTGCAGAGCATCTCTTCAAGGAAAAATACACCTCACCGAATAGACTGGCGATTCAAGGTGCAAGTGCTGGTGGCTTGCTCATCGGTGCAGTAATCAATCTGCGTCCTGATATTTGCAAAGTCGCACATCTTGGCGTGCCGTTTGTTGATGTCATTAACACAATGCTCGATGAAAGTTTGCCGCTCACAGTTGGCGAATTTTTAGAATGGGGCAATCCGAAAATCAAAGCAGAATATGACTACATCAAACAGTATTGCCCCTACACTAACTTAGCACCAAAAAAATACCCGGCAATTCTTGTAACAACATCACTTAACGATAGCCAAGTCATGTATTGGGAACCTGCAAAATATGTAGCAAAATTGCGCACATTGAAGCAGGACAAAAATCTACTGTTGCTTAAAACCAATATGTCAGCAGGACACAGCGGCGCCAGCGGCAGATTTGATCGACTCAAAGAAATCGCATTTGAGTATGCGGTGATGATGCGTGAACTTGGTATCACAAAGTAAGACAAGCAGTGAACACAAATAATTGCAATGGCATTCAAATTAACCCACGCGCTTTAAGTTCTAGATACTTGTTGATGAGCCTTAGCGAAAGGTTTTTAGGCGGCGTGAGCACAGATTGAATGCCGTGTCGGTTGAGTTCTAAAACAATCTCGCGTTTTTCAAAAGTAAACTTTTCTGCAATCGTTTTGATGTAAGCATCCTCGAATGTTTTAATCTTGCGCTCAAGCAAGGTATGCAGTTCAGTGTTCTCAAAGAAAATCGTAACAAGCAGATGTCGCGCTGCCAAGTGTTGAAGGTATTTGAGATGACGGCGCATTGAGGAAAGTGTCTCAAAGTTCGTAAAGAGCAAAAGCAGAGCGCGCTGATGGATTTGACGTTGCACAGTAATGAAAAGCATTTCATAATCGGACTCTTCAAACTTTGTGTCTTGGTTGTATAGCGTCTGAATGATTTTGACAAGTTGTCCGCTTCGGCGTTCTGCAGGCACTATGGAGTGAATCTTGCTTGAGAACATTATCAAGCCTGCTCGGTCTTGCTTTTTGAGCGCAATGTTGGAAATCGCAAGTGTGGTGTTGATAGCGTAATCCAGAAGCATCACACGCCCCATATCAATGAGGCAATAAATCAGCTGCGAGCGTTCATCTTGATACTGATTAACCATAAGTTGATTGCGCCGCGCAGTAGCTTTCCAATTGATGGTGCGAATGTCATCGCCGATGACATAATTCTTAATGCGTTCAAATTCAAGGGTGTGTCCAATGCGCCTGATACGTTTGAGACCAAGTTCCATCGAGCGTGACGCAGTAGCAAGCAGTTCATAGCGCTGCATTTGCAAATAGGAAGGATAGGTAGGAACCATAGTGGCAGCTTGAATCGTAAAGCGGCGACTGACAAAGCTAAGCGCGCTCTGTGCATAGATGTTGAGGTTGCCGAAGTGATACTCCCCGCGCGTAGTTGGGCGAAGCGTATAGGCAAACCGTTTTTTTGTGCGCGGTGGCATGGAGAGCTGATAAAGAAAATCACGCTTCTGAAACTGAATGGGTAACTCATCAATAACTGAAAAACTTGCGGTGAAAGGATAAGGATTTTCAACAGTAATCGTAATGATATTATCGTCGCCGTTAGATAAGCGTTTGGGCGCAAGACGCGATGCGGGAAGGGTCTTGATGCGTGCTGAATACAGCAGGAGGGTATCGAGCACAGCAAGTGTGAAGAGCACAAAGAGTGCAACTTTAGCAAGTGCCTCAATACCTGAAAAGAGAAAACGAAAAGTGTTACACAGGCGCCCAAACTGGTAAAGTCGCGCGGCGTCAGAAAAAAACTGTGCAGAAATTTGATCATCGTGGTATTTCGAGTTTAGCAAGTATCTCTTTGAGCACATCGTCAGGTGAGGCGCCTTGCATTTCACGCTCGGGTGTGAGAATAATGCGGTGGCGCAAGGCAGGAATGGCAACGGTTTTGATGTCGTCAGGGATAAGAAAATCACGACCTTGCATTACAGCAATCGCTTTAGCAGCCGTGAGAATGGCAATTGAAGCGCGTGGTGAAGCGCCAAGGTAAATATCGCCGCTCGTGCGTGTCTTACCAGTCAGTGCAGCAATGTAACGAATCAACTTTTACGCTCCGCACAGCCGCCTGACACACCACGATTTGCTCTGAGCTCAGCACAGGCTCAATAATAGCAAGCGGCATCTCGTGTGTGCGTTCATGATGCTGCAGAAGAATTTGCGCCTCCGCCTCAAGCGAAGGATAAGAAATGATAATCTTGAAGAGAAACCGGTCAAGTTATGCTTCAGGCAGGCGGTAGGTGCCTTCTTGCTCAATTGGGTTTTGCGTACCAATGACAAGAAAAGGCTTTTGCATAAGGTAGGTTTGTCCATCGACCGTAACCTGACGCTCTTCCATCACTTCAAAGAGAGCAGATTGCGTTTTTGCAGGGGCACGATTGATTTCATCAATCAAAATAAAGTTTGAGAAAATTGGACCTTGATTAAATGTAAACTCCACCGTTTTGGGATTAAATACCGATGTCCCAATCACATCAGAGGGCATTAGGTCTGGCGTAAATTGAATGCGCGAACATCCAACAGAAAGTGTGCGTGCTAAAAGTTTTGCTGTAAGGGTTTTGGCAATGCCGGGCACACCCTCAATAAGCACATGACCATTCGCAAACAACGCTGCAAGTAAAAGCTCAAGCATCTGATCTTGACAACAAGAACTTTACGAAGTTCGCGTTTGATAGCTGCGACAGCTTGCTGGAGCGTGCTTAAATCAATTCGATTTTGGAAGAGCGTGTTCTGCATTGGCACGAGAGGCTATGGTGGTTTTAAATTGCTCAATAGCATCTATCAAACGCAAAAGATCGTCTTCAGACAGTGCTGATGAGCGGTTGGCGTGCTCAATAAGTCTAAAGAGTTGTTCAATTTCCTGCAGCGCTACGCCTGATTTTTCCGAGAGCATGGTGTAAAATTCTGCCGAAAACGAAACCGAGGTCAAATAAAAATGCGTGCGAATAAAATCAAGAAAATGCCTGATTTTTTTCTCTGCTAAATCTTTATGATCACCATACTGAAAATAGAGCCGCCCAACGGTCTCGACAAACTCTAACGCACTTTTTAATGTTGGCAAGTGTCATATTCACGTATCGGTCACCAAGAATAAGCCGCACGAAACTGTTGTGCCTGCTGTGGAGAGCGCCCCGATGCATGCAGAAATCGCAAAAATGATGAGCGAGTAGAAAATCTGACGGTGTGAAGCACGCACGGTCAGCGGCAAATCTACGCCCCAAAATTCAACTAAACGATTGCTGCGCTCTTTGCGATTGCGGTAAATAGCTTGATGAGCTTTAGCTGTCAGTGCCTTGAGATACTGTGTAGCTTTGCTCTTCGGAAAAAATGTGCGAGCGTATGCAAGGTCGTCTGTGAGTTAAATGAAGGAATCGGCTAAGGCATCAGGCGAGGCTTGCCTTGGATTGGAAAGCATGTGCTCAAAATGTTGCCATGCTTCACGACGAGATTTGACAAATGCAGTTTCAGTCATTTTTCCCTTGCTTCAAATTGTGTGAAAAACTCTTACTTCACTTCTATGGGTGCATCATCCAAGTGCAGCAAGGAATCCATAGGCAAATGTGGAGAGACTCCATGTTGCTTTGTGTAGAACAATAGCACTGTGCTCAATGATGAAAAGTTGGGCTCAAAATTTACCTTGGGGACAATTTACCTTTTGGGATAACTAAAAATAAGCCAAAAGTCTCAAAAAGCAAGTTATGGATAGCATCAGGGTTCAGACGACACAAAATGTCGAGATTAACTACGAAGTTGCAAGTCTGAGTGATAGAATATTTGCAGTCCTTATTGATATGTCGTAATACTGGCATACTTCATCTCGCTGAGCGTGATGATATATCTTGCAGCGCTTAAGCTGGGAGATGTAAGTATAGCCGTATTTGTGCTAATCTTTTTGCCCACGATGTTCTATGATTTGCTCTTTGAAACGTTCATGAATGGGCAAAGCATTGGCAAGAAACCTATGAACATCAAGGTCATTAAAGTTGATGGCACGCAGCCGAGTTTCCTGAGTTATTTTATAGTTAGATTTTGCGCCTCGTTGATATTGTGCTATTCTCGCCTGCAGTTGGGGCGGTGACAATCTTGAGCAATGGTAAGGGGCAACGGCTCGGCGATATTGCCGCCAACACAACGGTGGTCAAGCTCGTGTAACGCACGAAACTGTCTGATACGCTCTTTGAAGAAAGTAAAGGCGTATCAACGAAAGGTGTGCAGCGTGTGCTGGGCAAGGGCAGTGCAGGAAATGAATTAAAGTGTACGGTGTGTTACATATTTTTGAGACTCTTATAAAACTCTTTAACCAAAGCAACGCACACATTTTTCTGTTTGATGACACTTTCAGAGAAGTTAGAGTTCGACAAAATTCTTCGTTACGCTCAAAGGCTCTGCTTATCGGATATGGGCAGAGATCGATTAAATGATGCTTCGCCGATTCTCTCACTGGATGCACTAAAACTCCAACTCAGCAAAGCCGCTGAACTCAAACTCCTTATTGAGTCAGGCGAAGAGCTGCCGATTCCATCGCTGCCCGACACGCGTGAGCTTTACCGCAAACTTGCTATTGAAGAAAACTACTTGCAGCCCAAAGAGCTCTTGCAAGTTGCAATGTCGCTGCGTGTTGCATCGCAATTGAAAAAGTTTGTCTTCAATCGCCGTGAGACCTACCCCAATTTAAATTTGCTCACAGAGAATCTCTGGATGGAAAAATCCTTGCAGCATGAGATTACTCGTGTGGTCGATGAATTCGGTGAAGTGCGCACCACAGCAAGCGATGCACTTGCTTTTATTCGCAGTGCACTTGAGCAAAAACGCAGTGCCTTACGCCGAAAAATGGAGTCGCTCTTGCGCCGCTACTCCGAAGCAGGTATGCTGATGGAAGATAGCATCACAATTCGCAATGGTCGATTAGTCTTAGGGTTTCGTGTAGAGCATAAGTATCAAGTGCCCGGCTTTATTCATGATTTTTCGCAATCAGGACAAACGGTCTTCATTGAGCCTTCAGATACCTTGATGCTCTCCAATGAAATCCGTGACCTTGAAATCCAAGAAGTGCGTGAAATTGAGCGCATCTTGCGTGAGGTAGCACGAGTGCTACGCGAACACATAGACAATTTGCTCAGCAACCAAGAAATTCTCGCTGAGTTCGATGCACTTTACGCCAAAGCGCGATTTGCAATAGAAACCAAATCCGTGATGCCAGAACTCTCGGCTGAAAAATCGCTGCGCATTCGTGAAGCCTATCACCCTTGGCTACTGCTGACACACAAGAGACTTGGTAAGCCTACCGTGCCACTGACATTGGAGCTGGGCGAGCACAATCGTGTGCTGGTAATCACAGGTCCAAATGCTGGCGGTAAATCTGTAGCCATGAAGACGGTTGGACTGCTAGCGTATATGTTGCAGTTTGGGTTTTTGCTGCCATGTCGAGAAGACTCAAGATTTGCGCTCTTCGATAACATCTTCGTTGAAATCGGCGATGAGCAGTCGATTGAAAACGATCTCTCGACATTCAGCTCACATCTGAAAAATCTTAAAGATATTTTGGACAATGCCACGAGCGAAAGCCTTGTCTTAGTCGATGAAATTTGCTCGGGCACTGACCCTGAAGAAGGTGCAGCAATTGCCACTGCAGTCTTAGAAAGCTTGCTCACACGCAAAGCCCTTACGATTGTAACTACACACCAAGGCATGCTCAAAGCATATGCGCATCAGCGCGAGGGTGTTGTCAATGGGTCAATGCAATTTGATGCTGCCGAACTGCATCCGACTTACCAATTTCAAATGGGCATACCGGGCAGCAGTTTTGCACTCGAGATGGCAAAACGGATGGGCTTTGCGCCGCATATCTTGGAGAATGCCAGACGGTTTATGGGTGAGAGCAAACACGCGCTTGAAGATCTGATTGCAAAGCTAAGTTTGGAGTTGCAAAACACTTTGGCAGAAAAAACTGAACTACTGCGCGAGCGCACCGAACTAAAGCGGCTCATGGAATCGTATCAACAAAAACTGCGTGCACTTGAGCAAGAGAAAAAAGACCTGCGCAGACAAAGCCTCAAGGAAGCCAAACGCTTGCTTGCTCAAGCCGAGAGTGTGATTGAAAAAGCTGTCAAAGATATTAAGCAAAGTCAAGCTGATAGTGAAGCAGTTAAACAAGCGCGGAAAGATGTAGAAAAACTGCGCAAAGAACTGGCAGCAGAAGAAATGGCAGTAGGCGCAAATGAATCGCAGACACCGTTGCCAGATGCCTCGCTGCGAGTCGGTGATAAGGTCAGGTTGCTTGATACAAGCAGCACAGGCGAGATTGTGGAGATTCACGATGAAGATGCCATTGTGAATTTCGGCAACTTCCGAATGAAAACGCAGCTACGCAATCTTCAAAAAATTTCAAACAAAGAAGCTCGAGAAGCTGAACGCAAAGAGCAAAAGCTGAGTGTCTCGCTGCCAGTGGAAATCAAAGACGTGTCGACACGCTTAGATTTGCGTGGTTTGATGGGTGATGAAGCGATTCAGCGCGTTGAAAAATTCCTCGATGAATCCATCTCAAATGGCATTCATAAAGTTGACCTGATTCACGGCAAAGGCACAGGTGCGCTGCGTAAGCGTATTATAGAGTATCTCAAATCCGACAAGCGCGTCAAGTCTTTTCGACTGGGAAATTGGGACGAAGGTGGAACAGGTGTAACGATTGTGGAGGTGTAGTAAGGCGCTATGCTTATCTGCACATCTACCGACTATCCTTGTCAGAGATTAGCGGAAAAGTGCTTTGATGCTGCCCCATGTGCGGCGTGTGGTGGAAGTTTGGTAGACCAGCGAAGTTTGCATTTCATCAATGCGTGAAGTGCCGATGATGCGCAAAATGTAGGTGTAGCGTGTGGAGAGTATGCCGACGGGCGTAGGTGAGGTGCTTGCCATCGGTGAGGTGCGCGCAACATTCATATCGGCAACTTCATAACTGCTGCCCGACCCTGTAGGTTGAACCGTTGCCACCAGCGAAAGGGCGCTTTCATTCTCGACACGCCGATAGACCTCATAGCGCACCAAATTCGATTCAACTGAAGCCGACCAGCGCACATAGACACGATCAGACGCTGGCACGGCAACAAAGCGCGTGATAGAAGTATTCGCTATTGCAAGTCCTGAAAGAAGCAGCAGCGCAAGGTAGAGAATTGTCGCTTTTTTCATACAGAGGAAGTCTGTCGTAAGGCGCAAGTTACAAAGAGGAGGGACAGTAACCAAACAAGTCTTTCAAAATAAACGATGAGCAACGCTCAAAAAGGAAAAGCCGACGACAAGGCGTATATTAGCGTCTTTAATGCCAGCAAACGATGCACGATGTCCTTGCAGCCATATTCATCAATCGCAACTTAGGACTGCTCTGGTCGGGACAGATTGTTGCCAAGTTCGGTGAGTCGCTCTTTCTGATGGCACTGCCTTTTCTTGCCTTAGACCTGAGCGGCAGCAGCATAACGGCAGGACTGGTACAGATGTCGGGCTACTTGCCAATTCTGCTCTTTGGCTTATTTGCAGGGGCATACATTGACCGAGCTTCACGCCAAACGGTGATGCTGACTGCTGACCTGATGCGTGGTGCACTTGTGCTGCTCATTCCGATTCTGGCTTTTCTCAACCAGCTGAGTGCGCTATGGTTGGGCATAATTGCATTTGCAATTTCAGCCTTTAGCGCATTCTTTGTACCAGCCCGTAATGCAATCATTCCTGAACTGACCTCGGGCTCAACATACGAGCGGGAAGTGGCTTTGCTCAAAGCTAATTCGTTAGTGCAAACCTCTGAGCAAATTGCCTTTCTGGTGGCGCCTTTAGCGGTCGGCGTGCTTGCAAGCCTGATGCAGCCAGTGAATCTTTTTGCCATTACATCAGCCACGTTTTTCATCTCCTACGCTTTTATCTGGGGAATTCGTGGCACAGCAAAACCAAATGTCAATGGGCTGAGATTCAGTAAAATTTTGAGCGATACAAAAGAAAGTTTGATACGCCTCAGTCGCAATGCACCATTGCGCAATATCCTTGTGATTACAACGCTCAACAATCTTTTCCTAATGGGTGCAGCGGTAGTGGCAACACCTGTCCTGATTAAGAATGTGCTCGGTAAGGGCTTGGAAGTCTTCGCACTCATTGAGTTTATTTTTGCTGTGATGATGCTGATTGTAGGATTTCTAATGAACATTTTTGCAAAACAAGTGCGTGAAATTGGCTACGAGAAAGTATGGGCGTTTGGTCTTGTGATGGACGGCATTTCGTATTGCCCGTATTACTTTTGTCGCTCTGTGGAAGAACTTTGCCTCTATGCGGCAATTCATGCTTCGTTTATCATTTTGATTATTGTGCCTCGCAGCGCAATGATTCAGGCATTAGCGCCAAGTGATGACTTAGGCAAGGTGTTTAGTTTCCTCAATGTTGCTGTAGCTGGAATGACCGCGCTGTCGTCGGTTGCAACGGGATGGCTATGCGAGACGATTGGCGTTCGCGAAGTCTTTTTGGGCGTGGGCGTGTTAGCTGGATTAACTGGCGTTGCCGCTTGGCAACTTATTGCAAAACAGGTTGGGCAAGTAAGCCTTCAGCAGCAAGCAAACTGATGCAGCAAAAAAATGAGAGCAAGCAAATATCGGTCTCTCAGCGTTCAAAATTGCAAACGACTTCTACTGGTGCTGTGTGCTATGCTTGCTATGCTTGTGTTCAATGTGAGGGCATTGGCACAAACACTGCGCATTGAAGTCGATAGTCTGACCTGGCAGAATCGCCGTTATGTGATGGTCCCCTATAAAAAAACCGCTGCGCAAAAAAGTTGGACTAGCACTCTCAGGCGGCGGAGCACGAGCTTTGTGTCAAATCGGGGTGCTCAAAGCCTTCGAAGAAAAGGGAATTCCAATTGACGCCGTGGTCGGAACAAGCATGGGTGCCATTGTCGGCGGGTTGTATGCAAGTGGCTACAGTGCAAGCGAACTCTGGACGCTGGCAGAAAACTTGAAGTGGAGCGATATTGCATCGCTGAGCGATGGCGAAGAACGCCGAAATTTGTTCTTAGAGCAAAAACACGTGCGCGACAAAGCCGTACTTGCCCTTCAATTTAGTGGCTTGAGACTCATCATTCCAAAGTCGCTTTCAGCGGCGCAAAAACTGACCGAGACGCTCGATCTGCTCACACTTAGCAGCACTTATCAACCACAAGGCGCAGACTTCAATACACTGGTGATACCGTTTCGCGCTATAGCGACCGACTTGGTGTCTGGCACACGTGTGATACTAAGCCGTGGCTCACTCTCGGAAGCCATGCGCGCAAGTGCAGCCGTACCGTTGCTCTTCGCCCCGATTGAACAAAACAATATGCAGCTTGCCGATGGCGGTCTGCTCTCAAACATTCCTGTCGATGTGTGCGATTCATTAGGCATGGAGTATAAAATTGCCGTCAAAGCCGTTAGCCCACTGTACGCGACATCCGAGGAGATAGACCTGCCTTGGAAAACTGCTGACCAAGTCATCGGTATTATGATGCAAGAGACAAGTGAAAAGCAACTGCATCTTGCAAACCGTGTCATTGCGCCAAATCTCAACGGCTACAGTGCCACAAACTTTGAGCGTATCAGCGAACTTTTACAAGAAGGCTATCGTGCAGCACTGGAAGTTGCCGATGAAATTAAAAAAGAAATTCAAGTCGAACAGACAAACGACATAAATATCAGCGACTACTACAAAACCGTTGTCGGTGTAGATAATTGTGCGCCGTTCAAAGACAAGCTTGAAGACATCATCAGACGTGCGAAATTTGCTAAAGCTGCACTGGCTGAATGTTTGCAGACTGATTTTTTCACAGATGCCTTTGCAGAGGCGGACACCTTGAACAAAACGATTGTATTTCATCTGACGCCCACGCCAAGATTTTTTGCCGTAGAAGTGCATGGTCTGCCGCCTGAAGGTGCTGAAGCCGTCAAAGGCATTTTTTATGAGGACATCGGAAAGTTCTACACCAATCAAACGGGCACTGCGCGCTTAGAGCGCATCTTTGCTTACTTACGTGAGCATGGCTATTGCCTTTCTCGCTTGCGAGAAGTGCATGTAGCAAACGATACACTGCATATAGACATAGAGGAAGGAAAACTCACGAACTTGGATATTCAGCAGAGTCGTGGGTGGGCACAGCGTTTTGTGATAGAGCGAGAGCTAAATGTGAAAATAGGGAAAGCGCTGAAGGTCAAAGATATCAAGTCATCCATTTATGGCTTGTATAACACGGGTATTTTCAACCGCGTCTCAATGTGGGTAGAGCAGCAGGTAGATTCAAGTGAGGGAAAGGCAACGACACTCAAAGTCAAATTAGATGAGCGCTTCTTTGAGTTGCTGCGTGTGGGTCTTCGCGTTGATGATGTCTATGCAGGACAACTTTTTCTTGACTTCCGCAATGAAAACTTTTTAGGCACAGCAAGTGAGCTTGGTACATGGATCATGGCAGGGCAGCGCAATTTTACAGCGCAGACAGAATTTCGTGTGCACCGTCTGTGGAATACTTACATCACATTCTTTGCAAGAGCCTTTTTAGAACAGCGCAATTTGTTTGAATTTCAGACGCGTTTTACTGCGTCCAATCTCAAGCCAGAGCGCAGCATCTTAGGTGAATACGGACAGCGATTTTGGGGAGTTTCGGCAGCTGTGGGATGGCAACTCTACCGTGATGGAAATGCGATCATAGAATTCATGCGCTGGCGTAATGAAACTGTCCCCATCTCTGTTGTGCCGCCACAGGAAGGTGCATGGCTAACGACACTGCGCGCCCGATTTACAATCGACACTCGCAATTTGCCGGTTGGTGCAACACAAGGCGCATATACCAATATCTACTACGATTTCAGCCCCAAGTTTTTGGGCAGCGACATCGGCTACTCCAAACTTTTTTTCTCGCATGAAGAAAATGCATCGTGGTTCGGTGGTGCTGTGGTAGGGCGACTGCGTCTTAACGCAGGCTTTGCAGACAATACAACGCCATTTGCACAGCAGTTTAGCTTAGGGGGGATTGGCTCGCAGTTTAGTGCAACTTTCTACGGCTTGAGGTTCGATGAATTTCGTGGCAGGCAGCTTATCGTGGCGGGCATTGGGGCGCAAGCGCCACTGCCAATTCAACTTGTGGTGCCAACGTTTTTTAGCGTGCATTACAATGTGGGTAACATTTGGCAATTTGCAAGTGACGTTAAACTGCGCGACTTTCTGCATGGTGTCGGCATTGAACTTTCGCTCAAAACCCCAATCGGACTGGCAAGGCTTGCAGCCTCAATGAGTTTCCGCATAGGTGAGTTTGAGCGTACCACATTCATTCAGACAGCGCCGCCTGTCTATTACTTTTCACTAGGCTATGAATTTTAAATCAACTCAACCTATGCACGTTCGTCTTATTTCTATAACTGCGCCGCTCATCAAAATTGAGGGTAAAGACATCTCACCTGAAGGGCTCATTGCTTACTGTGCACGTGTCTCAAGTCCGAATCAGGAAAATCCTGATTATGCTAAACTCTTGCGCTTCTGTATCCGGCAAAAGCACTGGAGTATTTTTGAGATGGTCGATATGACGGTTGAGATTACCACTACGCGTGCAATTGCGCCGCAAATTTTGCGCCACAGAAGTTTTTCCTTCCAGGAGTTTAGTCAACGCTATGCCAAAGTGATGAACTATGAGCTTTATGACGCACGCCGACAAGACGAAAAAAACAGGCAAAACTCATTAGACGACTTTGATGAAGAAACTAAAGCATGGTTTAGGTCAGCACAAGAAGAGGTGGTGGCGTTAGCGTTTAAGCGCTATGAAGAAGCCTTAGCGAAGGGCATTGCCAAAGAGTGTGCGCGCTCACTTTTGCCTCTGAACACCGAAACGCGTCTTTACATGAAAGGCTCTGTGCGCAGTTGGATTCACTACTTGCAAGTGCGCTGCGACCCAGCCACACAAAAAGAACATCGCGACATTGCCAATGCCATACGCGAAATTTTTATAGAGCAATTTCCAATCGTGAGCAGTGCCTTAGAGTGGAAAAAACAAGAAACACCAGTTGCAAGCACTGCAGATAACGAACAACAATAAAACATGGCTCGTAGAGAAAAGCCAAAAGAAAGACACACAAGTGTTATTTTTGTGCTGAGACTCAACCTTTGAGCAAATGGCGCAGAAACTAGCACACCTCATCTCAAACACGCTTCATCCTATTGTGTTGCCTGTCCTGACGTACTGGGCAGTGTTGTTTTTGGGATATGAAAACTTGGAGAGCCGTTATCTCTATCTCTTCGTAGCATTTCTGATTTGCACCGTAACGCCAGCCTTAGTGGTCGTTCTCCTGCTCAAACGCGGCAAGGTCAATGACTACGATATCTCACATCGTGAGCGGCGAACTGTGCCCTTCCTGATTGGCATTGTGGTCTATCTGATTGGCGCACTCATCTTTGAGGTCTTAGGTGCACCGCGCATCGCCTCCGCTTTTATGATTTGCTATGCACTCAACACGTTCTTCATTATGCTCATCACTTTTGTCTGGAAAATTAGTGTGCATGTCTCATCGCTTGGTGGACCGATTGCAGCGCTTTATGTTGTCTTCGGCAGTCCCATGCTCATGCTGTTGCTACTGTTGCCGCCACTGATGTGGTCGAGAGTCAAACTCAAAGCGCATACGCCTATGCAAACTTTGGCAGGTGCGCTCTTGGGATTTTTTTTTCACGCTCATTGAACTGCGCCTGCTGATGTAGTTCAAGCGGAGTGCCATGCGAAAAGCTTGCACTGAAGTATAGCTTACCAGCGTTTGCAAGCAACTCAAGCAAACGCAAACACTAGACCCTAAATAACACTAAGCCATCCCTACCTATCAAATCAAAATCAACATCACATCAGTGCTGCTAATCGTGCTGAGTCTGTTAAGTCTAAGTCAGACTGCAAAAGCTCAATTTGGCTTGCCTGGAGGTGGCGGCAAACCCCGTGCAACTATCAAAGAAGATAACCTTGTGCGTCTTTGGCGATGTAGTCCCAAGCCTCACATTACTTCAAGGGCTGCCCAGCTTTGATGCAATTGGGTGAGACTGTCAAGTACACGACGCTCGGCAATAGCCAGTATGA